>NZ_JAYFSK010000028.1:0-34186 GCF_041464035.1 Acinetobacter sp. AL9
TCATGAGAAAGCCCATATAAATGGGTAATGTACAAGTTGCTGTAGAAGCATGTTTAATTCGTCTGATCACAGATACTTTATAAAGTATTTTAATACTTTTTTGAATCCGTCAATGCGTAAGTCCTAAGAGATATATTAAATGAAAAAGAGCGCCGTAGCACTCTTTTTTATTTAGTAAAATTTACTCACCCTTTGCTTTGGCATTGGCTTTTTTCTTTTTCACCTTGGTCTTTTTTTTGGCTTTGTCTTTCGGTTTAGCTTCCGACTTCGCTGAGGTTTTTTTACCGTAAGAGCTCGGTTTGCTTTTTGGCTTTTTCTTCGGCACAGGTTGCTCACCGTTTTCACTTAAAGTCGCCTTGCTTGGACGCTCAGAAAAAACTTCTTCAGTGGCTTCACGGCTGAACGGTTTTGCCACGCGCGGTGCGCGCATACGAATAGCACGACCTGCATGGGTGAGTTGCTGCATGAGCTCAAAATCAATTTTGCGATCTTCTAAATTGACAGCCGCGACTTTAATTTTAACTTCATCGCCCAAGCTAAAGCTTTGACCACGTGCTTGTCCAATTAGACTTTGGCTGGCTTGGTCAAATACAAAGAAGTCATCGCCCAACTGGCTGACATGAATCATGCCATCGACATAAAGGTCTTTGAGAGTAACAAATAAACCAAATTCGGCTACTGCAGAAATTACGCCCACAAATTCTTCACCCAAATGCTGCTGCATATAGTGGCATTTTAGCCATGTGGTGACAGAGCGTGAGGCTTCATCGGCACGACGTTCAGTTGCAGAATAATGTTCGCCTGCATCATCTAAAGCTGCGCCCGAAAGTGGTGATGGTTTTTGTTTTAAATGCGCTTTAATGGCACGATGCAACAATAGGTCAGGGTAGCGACGGATTGGTGAAGTGAAATGCGTGTAGGCATCGTAAGCTAAACCATAGTGACCTGAATTATTGGCGCCATAATAGGCTTGCATCATTGAGCGTAATAACACCGCGTGAATACTTGGTGCATCAATACGATCTTTAGTGGCTTCAATCACCGCTTGATAGTCGGCCTGAGTGGGTTGTTCTGGAAAATGTAGCCCAAGTAATTTGACAAAATCACGGACTTTTTGAATACGTGAAAACTCAGGTGGCTCATGCACACGGTACAGCATCGGCACATCATGTTTCAGTGCATATTCCGCTGCGGCAACGTTGGCGAGCAACATACATTCTTCAATCAGTTTATGCGCATCGTTACGGCTGCGCGGCAAAATTTCTTTAATTCCACCTAACTCATCAAAGGTCATGTAGGTTTCAATGGTTTCAAATTCCATGGCATGACGTTCGGCACGTAAGCCTTTCAGCACTTGATACAGTTGGAACAGGGTATTTAATGATTTGCGCATTTCCCGATCTTCAGGAATTGCCGCACTGTCACCCTCAAAATATTGTGCCACTTGGGTATAGGTTAAACGCGCTTTGGAATGCATGACCGAAGGATAAAACTCAAAACCTGTGACCCGACCTGCGCGTGACAGTTTTAAATCGCAGACCATACACAAACGGTCAACCTGCGGATTCAGCGAACATAAGCCATTCGATAAAGCTTCAGGCAACATCGGCAATACAAAATGCGGGAAATAGACTGAAGTCCCACGTTCCTGTGCTTCATCATCCAATGGTTTGCCTGTGCGGACATAATGGCTGACATCGGCAATCGCGACCACGACACGGTAGCCACCGCCTGGACGTTTTTCTGCGTACACCGCATCGTCAAAGTCGCGGGCATCTTCACCATCAATGGTCACTAAGGCTAAATCGCGTAAATCAACACGTCCTTCACGGTCTTGGGCAGTCGGTTCTTGAAAGCTTTCGGCTTCTTGAATGACCTCTTCAGGAAACTCATACGGCAGACCAAATTCTAAAATGGTTTGCGGAATAATAATTTCAGTATCGGCTTTGTCTGCCATCGACTGAATAATATGTCCTGTGGCAAATTCTTCGCGGGTTGGATAGTCGTCAATCGCAATGCGCACAGAATCGCCCAATTTAACTTGGGCATGTTCAATTAATTCTTTTTCAAGGGTAATGGGTTGATGGCTATTTGGCTGGGCAGGCTGAATAAAATATTCACCATCGTATTCTGACAATTTACCAATGATTTGTTTGACACGACGCTGGGTGACTTCGGTAATAAACCCCCATGCCTTGCCTTTACGATCTACCGATGTCTGGCGGACTTTGACTTGATCGCCATTAAACACCAAACGTAGTTCGCGTTCAGGCAATAAAATATCTTCATGACCTGCAATATTGGCTGTGCCTAAACCTTTACTGTTGATGTAAACCGTGGCGTCATGAGTCGGTTGTTCTGCAGCCAGCTGGAACTTGAATCCATCTTTCATGAGCTGACCATCACGTACCATGGCAATTAAACGATGGCTCAGGGCGTCAATACTTTTTTGATCGGCAATCGCAAAATGCTCTACCAAGTCTGCATGTGACTGTGCCGCTTGCAAGGTTTCAATGGTTTCTAAGATTAAGGTACGGCTTGGAATAGGATTTTCGTAGCGTTCGGCTTCAGCTTTCGCTTCAGGATCGACCCAATTTTTCATCATGGAATAAACTTCATGTCAGAAGATAGGTTTAGCATAAGTCATGTACGGAAAGACTGCACGTAAATGATTGCAATAATGTGTTTTCTGTCGTTATTTTACGATGTTTCTAGTTTTTGTGCAGCGATTGCCAAAAGTTCAGGCGTAATTCTGGTGATGAATCCTGAAAATTGTTTAAAAAATATTTAATTGAGCAAAAATATGCAAAAATTGTGGTATCGAAGCTTGCAGTGCTAGCACTTAATTTGTATTATGGCGGCACGTTACGGTGAGATGGGTGAGTGGCTGAAACCACGTCCCTGCTAAGGACGCATACGGGTAACTGTATCGAGGGTTCGAATCCCTCTCTCACCGCCACGCTTTACTTATGTCGCGCTCATAGCTCAGCTGGATAGAGCACTTGGCTACGAACTAAGGGGTCGGGAGTTCGAATCTCTCTGAGCGCACCAATAAGTAAACCGAACAGTAACGTATCGCCTAAATTGGCACACAAGTAATGCGCTCATAGCTCAGCTGGATAGAGCACTTGGCTACGAACTAAGGGGTCGGGAGTTCGAATCTCTCTGAGCGCACCAACTTGAACAATCAACCGCTTAAATGCGGTTTTTTTGTGCCTGAAATTTAGTAAACTCAAACAATAATCAGTTTATTAAAAAGAATAGCGTACTCATGGTTTTACGTTAAAATTCTTTTGAATCGTCCAATATCTGTGCATTTGATTGCAAAATGATGAATTAATACTTAACAGCCAGAAAAAAACACGTATAATGCACCCCATCAAGTCGTCGCGCTCATAGCTCAGCTGGATAGAGCACTTGGCTACGAACTAAGGGGTCGGGAGTTCGAATCTCTCTGAGCGCACCAACTTGAAATAAAAAACCGCACTTTTGATGCGGTTTTTTTGCATCTACACTATCTAAAAATGATGAAATTTCTGTGTCAAAAGCATGACCATTGTTTTACGTCTGGCTTTGAGCGAATAAACACGAAAAAAATAAGGAAAGTGCTCAATCTAGTGTAAGATTTAGCTCAATTTGAATGACTTGATGATGAGCTTATGTCTGACACGCAGCCAGCATTGTCTTTGCGCTATTTTTTAAATTTAGAAGAATCTCAAGACGGCTTTGCCCTTGCGACTTTTGGTAAAAAACAATTTACCCGTTTTATTACACCGTTGATTAGTGTGGCGATTATTGCTTGGGGCTTTTATTTGGGTTTCGATGGGGTAGGTCGCTATTATGTTGCACTCGGTGCTTTCTTTTTAATCTTGCAAACTTTAATGCGTTATTGGTTTTTGCCAATGATGTTTAAACGCCAGTTTGTAAAATACCAATTTGGAAAAAGCGAGCAAGGCATTGATTTATTTCAGGACTATGCCGAGCTGTATGCCAATGGTCGTAAACAGGTATTTCATTATAACGAGGTGCAAAATTTCGCTGTGGGTAAACTCACCTATATGCTGGAATTAAAAAATCGTACAGTGGTGATTGTACCGAAACGTGCATTTAATCTGCCTGCAGAACAAACGGTTTTTGAAAATACTTTTAAAAAGTAAGTTCTAATTTTCCCAATTTACGAGTTATTTGAGGATGATCATGAGTACACGTCCATCTAAAATTGTCTGTGTCGGTCGCAGTTATGCAGACCATGCCAAAGAATTAGGTAATGCTGTACCTGATCATCCTGTGTTATTTATTAAACCGCCAAGCAGTTTACGCAGTTTAAGTGATGGGATTACGTGGAATAAGGTCTGGGGCAATTGTCACTATGAATGTGAATTGAGTTTACGCATTGACCAGCCTTTAAATGCAGACACAGATCCTGCCAAAGTATTGGATGCTGTAGGTGCAGTGACTTTGGGCTTGGATTTAACTTTGCGTGAATTGCAGGATGAACTTAAGAAAAAAGGACAGCCGTGGGAACGAGCCAAAGCGTTTGACGGTTCTTGTGTGTTGGCAGATTGGGTGGATGTATCGGAAATTCAGGACTGGAAAAACGTGCAATATCGTTTGGACATTAATGATGAATTACGTCAGCAAGGCGATACCAGTTTATTGATTTTTGATATTGCGGCATTGTTGGCAGATATTAGCCAAGTATTTAGTTTAGAACCTGGTGATGTGGTAATGACTGGTACACCTGCAGGGGTGGCAGCATTACAGTCGGGCGATCAGTTGAAGATGACCTTACAAGGACGTACTCAGGCATTTGTCTGGACGACTTTTGTAAAATAAATAGTGGTGTAAACGGTGATGTCATCAAAAGATGAGTATCACCGTTTTGTACTTGCTTTTAAATCCAATGGTTATACTTTCAGTAAATGCTGAAATTTACTGCGTAATTTATTCAGTTTCGGTGGAATGGAAAAATTGCAGTAGCCCTGATTTGGATTTTTGGCAAAGAAATTCTGATGATAGTCTTCTGCAGGGTAAAATTCAGGTGCTGCACTGAGTTCAGTCACAACATTCACACCTTCAGCTTGTAAGGCTGCAATCATCTCGGCGGCAGCTTGTTGCTGTGTAGCATCTAAATAGTAAATTACAGAGCGGTATTGCGTGCCGACATCATTCCCTTGACGGTTTAATGTGGTTGGGTCGTGTGTCGCAAAAAACACGTCCAGTAATTGTGAATAACTGATTTGCTGTTCATCAAAATCAATCAAAATGACTTCGGCATGTCCGCTGTCACCACGGCAAATATCATCATAGCTTGGGTTTAATGTCTGCCCACCCGCATAGCCATTGGTGACCTTCTCTACACCTTGCAGTTGTAAAAACACGGCTTCAACACACCAAAAACATCCGCCACCAAACAATGCTTGTTGCATGATTTTGTCCTTATATTTTATGAATGAGTCGTGTGAAGCCCGTTGATTTATTAACGGGCTTAAGCTTTAACGGGCAGCAGTTGCTGTGGCAAACTGAATCAGTAAATTTCCATGACGGTCTAGCAATTTCAGGGTTTTGCCATAAACCTGATAATGCGTCACTTTATTTAGAGCTTCATGGAATTTTTGATCCAGATTATTGTTGTTTAGACAAGCCATTCGTGTAGTCGCCAACTGACCGAGTTGTAAGGTGTCACGCCCTGCGACATAGCTACCACTTAAACGATTACAGCTATCTGAACCTGTAACGCTTTGTGTTGCTGCATCAAATTGTAACTGCGGTAAATTCTGAGTTACTGAGCTGCTGAGCATGGTATTGCCCAATTGTGTTGCAGTCCAAGTGCGCTGAGCTAAGTTGGCCTGATTGATTGCCGTGATTTGGCTGGCGCTGGTTTGGGTTGGCATATTTTCACATCCAGAGAAGAGTATGACTGAAGCAAATATTGCGATACCAAAAGATTTTTTGAACATGGGATGCTCACTTATTTTTAGGAAATTGTTGCTATCTAAACAAATTATGCATGATTGCTCTAGTTGAATTTGTAGCTTTGCTGCAATTTTGTTGAGTATACTTGGCATTCTATGGTTGTGCTGATGTTAGCAGAACCAAATGACCAAAATAGGTCAAGGCATTACTTTGGTTTGATAGGTCGGGTAGTGATAGGTGGTTGCCTGCTTTGGCACAGCATCAAGCTGTACACCTTCGCGAATCAGACTGGAAAAGTCCTGACTGTGGATATCTTTTAAGTTTTCCACACGTGGATTAATATGCGCCTGTTGATACCAAGTTGGCATATCCCAGCGATGATCTAATGCCTGTAAGTCGTACAGATAATTAGGTAAATAGCCCGAAGCAAACAGACGGTAGTCGGCAGGGAAGCGCTTTTGGGATACGGCCTGAATCATATCAAACAACAGTGTGGTGCAATTACTGGTCAAAGTGTTGTACCAACGTGGCTTAGCTGCCAAAGCATCGGCTTTACGCAGATATTCCTGAAACAAAGCCTGCGCTTCTTGAGGGTTCATCTGAATTGGGAAAAAGTAAACTTGCTCACCCCGAATATTACTGCGGGTGTAGATAATATCTTTTTCATCGGCAGCGACTAGACTCAGTTCATATTGTCGAAAAAAGCCACCAATTGCAGAAAACTCTTCGTGTTTTTCTTTACGAATTTCAATGGAAAAAGTCAGAGGTGCTTGATTTTCAAAGTCGAAGCTGACAAGGGTGTGGGCAATTTTAGGTCCCATCCAATATGAAGTGATAATATTCACCCCAGTAATCTGTTTGAGATTAAATTGGCGGGTTTCCCAGTGTTCGGTATAGCTGCCATCGGCATGCCAGTCAAAATTACGGACATTGTGCAGCGTGACCTGATCTTGTACTTGTTCATAATGCAGCATACGGGCTACTTCAGGGTTCCAGTCACGGTCTTGCTTGGCATCCATCCCAAAATACCAAAACAGCCCCAAGGTAAAACCCAAAAGATAAACCAAAATATCCTGATTGCGACTGAGCAAATGCTGAGTGATATAAATGCCCAAAATGCTGAGGGTGAAGGCTAGCCAAGTCCCAATCAGCACACGGCTCATTAACCAACCCAAAGGCTGATGAATCCACAAGGCCATACTGAGCCAAATAGAAGAAAGAACGACACCTAAACTGAAGATGAAATGCAGCATCCGCCATTCCTGAGGCAAAGTTAAATTCCGTTTAAGTCATCATAATCAAATATTGCCAAGGCTGTCAGCATTATTTTTGATAGCGGGCAAACTCAAAGGCAATCCCTGATTTTTCATCGACATGCTGTTCTGAGGCCACTTTTTTAAACTCGGCAGGAATGGCAGGATAATGCGCATCTCCCTGAACATCTAGTTCAATATGCGTCAGTTCCAAACGGTCAGCAATCGGCATAGTTTGGCTAAAAATTTCACCACCACCAATAATAAATAAAGTGTTTGGTTTTTCTGAGGCTTGAACATCGGCAACGGCTTGTTGCAAGGCATCTTCAATGCTATGCGCCACTTTTGTGCCTTCAAATGCCCAGTTTGGGTCGCGGGTAATCACCCAATTGACACGTTTAGGCAGGGTGCGTCCCATCGACTCCAAGGTTTTGCGTCCCATAATCACCACGCCACCTTGGGTGATTTCTTTGAAGTGTTTTAAGTCTGCCGAAATATGCCACGGCAATTGGTTACCCTGACCAATGCAGCGTTGTTGATCCATAGCGACTACGTGTACAACTTCTAAATTTTGAAATGACATAATTAGGCTCGTATTTTCTTAGTCTGCCAAGCATCTTTTGGGGACGTTGGGGCAATTTAAATGTTGAGATGATAAATCTATCAACAGGCAATTAAACAGCGACAGGTGCTTTAATTGCAGGATGTGACTCATAGCCTACAATTTCAATATCTTCAAATTTAAAATCGAAAATATCTTTGATTTCAGGATTGAGTTTTAACTGACATAACGCCAGTGGTTCACGGCTTAGCTGTAACTGTGCCTGTTCAAAGTGGTTGGCATATAAATGCGTATCGCCACCTGTCCAGACAAAATCTCCGACTTCTAAATCACAGACTTGCGCGATCATGTGGGTCAGTAAAGCATAGCTGGCAATATTAAAAGGTACGCCTAAAAACACATCGGCACTGCGTTGATATAACTGGCATGAGAGTTTGCCGTTGTGCACAAAAAACTGGAATAAAGTATGGCAAGGCGGTAAAGCCACTTGTCCTGCTTCTTTCGGGTTCCAGCCTGACACGATTAAACGACGTGAATTTGGATTGGTTTTAATTTCATTGATTAACCATGCAATTTGGTCAAAACCATCTTGCTCATACAGACCATCGGCTGTTTGTGTTGCGCCAAAATTGCGCCATTGGTGTCCATACACTGGGCCAAGTTCACCTTCAGGACGACCAAAGCGCGCGGTTTGTTCTGCGGTAGACCATTCATCCCAAATACTGACTTTATGTTCTTGTAGATATTTGACGTTGGTATCGCCTTTTAAAAACCATAACAGCTCAATCACGATAGAACGGAAATGTACTTTTTTGGTGGTCAGTAGTGGAAAACCTTGCGCAAGGTTAAAACGCATTTGATGCCCAAACACTGAACGCGTGCCTGTTCCGGTACGGTCACCTTTGTCGCCACCATGGTCAAGAATATGTTGGAGTAGGTCTAAATACTGGCGCATAGCGTTCTCTGGTCAAGCAAAAGTGAATATTTTTTGTTTGGGCGATTCGATGCCCAGTAAATCAGAAAGAATAATAGCAGAGTTTTTTAAGTTGTGACTTTATTGTGTGTCGGAAGCGTGATGTTGATGCAGTAAAGCCAACGGCGAAAACAGGCAAATAGCCAAAGCAGTAAAGCCCATGCCTTGTGCGCCCGACAGTAAGATTTCACCGTGTTGAATCTGCATAAAAATCAGTGCGAGTAACAACGCTAGCGGAATCCAAGTCAATAGTCGTGCCAACCAGCCTGTAGGATGTTGCGCAGTAAAATGGATTTTGCAGTAACGACAAATTAAAAAAACAAGACCTGCAGCCAGAAACATTAAAATCGCATCGAGCTTTAAGGGTTCTAAGAGATATAAAGCTGCAGTGACCAGCGTGATCAGCATCAGCAGGGCAATTTTCTTTGTGACTGTAATCTGTGAGTTAAACCAAAATTCAAGCATTTGCAGTCTTCAATTGTTTAAACGAACATTTAGAATTTTTACTTTAGCACAAAAAAGGCGAAGATTGACTTCGCCTGAATGGATGAAACCTGCATTTAAATGGGTAGTAGCTTAGCTGTTTTTTGCGGCCCCCAATCATAAATTTTCTTTTGATAGGCATACCACATCATCCAGAAACCGACCAAAATCATTGGTAAGCTCAGGAATTGTCCCTTACTCATCCATGCAATAAAGAGCTGACCATGATCGGGTTCGCGGAAAAATTCGACAACAAAGCGCGCCAAACCATAACCAATCAGGAATAGGGCAGACACTGCCATGCGTGGACGTGGCTTTGAACTAAACCACCACAGTACAATAAACAAGATTAGACCTTCACATAAGGCTTGATACAATTGCGATGGATGACGTACCAATTGTAAAGGATCGGTCGGGAAAATCATCCCCAAAGCAAAATTCGGATCGGTCACAGGGCGACCATATAATTCACCACCAATAAAGTTACCAATACGACCAAACATTAGACCTGTAGGTACACATGGGGCAATAAAATCCAAAGTTTGAAACCACGTCATTTTGTATTTTTTACACCAGAACAGCATGGCTAAAATCACGCCCAGAAAGCCGCCATGGAAACTCATGCCGCCTGTCCAGACTTGGAATAACCACAGTGGATTTTCCAAAAATTGTTCAAAGCCGTAGAAAAACACATAACCGACACGTCCACCAATCACCACGCCCAAAGCGCCGTAAAAGATCAGGTCGGAAACCATGTCTGGTGTCCAGCCACGTTGTTTGGCACGGTAAGTTGCCAAACCCCATGCAAATAAAAATGCCAGTAAATACATCAAGCCATACCAATGGACTTGTAAAGGCCCGAGCGAAATAGCAACGGGGTCAATATTTGGATAGGTGAGCATTCCTGTTCCTTGTGATTCTGTTTTGCACAGATTTTAGCTGAATGTGATGAAAAATGTTGTACATTCAATGTGTAAAGATCAAGAGTTTAAATTATGTGTATTGTGGCATTGGCTTGGCAGGTCTTGACAGACACACCACTGTGTTTGATTTCAAATCGAGATGAGTTCTATCGGCGTCCGACAGCAGCACTGGCAGCATGGTCTGATAGTCCAATTGTTGCAGGGCAAGATTTAGAATCGGGCGGTACGTGGATGGGCATTACCCCATCGGGACGCTGGGCTGTGATTACCAATTATCGTGATGCGAATGATGTTCGTGAATATCCAACTTCACGTGGGCATATTATTCAGGCTTTTTTAGAATCTGAGCAAACGCCTATCCGTTTTGCGCAAGTCTTAGAAAAACAGCAATGTGAATATGCAGGTTTTAATTTATTTGTGGGCGATACCACTCAAGCGGTGTATATGAGTAACCGTGGAGAAGCGCCGCAGGTTTTAGCCAAAGGCGTTTATGTGGTGTCGAATGGATTGATGAGTGACCCTTGGGAAAAAACTGCACGTTTACGCAAACGCTTTACGCAGGAGTTTTTACCGATGCTGCAATTGCCTGATCTTGCAACGGCAGAGCTAAATGCTGCGGCGTGGGATATTTTACAAGATGAACGCAAGGTTGCATTTGAACGGTTACCGCAAACAGGGATTTCATTGGAGATGGAAGCGTTGTTGTCATCGACTTTTATTCAAAGTCCACTGTACGGTACACGTTGCTCCAATTTTTTACGTATGCAGGCGCAGCAATTTATATGGTTGGAAAAAACACAATATGGTGAGCAAAAAGGAAATATTGTGCAGCAACAGTTGAACATTGAGGCATAAAAAATGCCGACGAGGTGTCGGCATTTTTTTGATTGCTTAGGTTTAGCCTAAAACAACACCACCATCTTTACGAGTAATTACTGCGAGTGCAGAACGCGGTAAAGCTTTTGAACTTGGGTTGGTTTGGCTATCAGGCCAGTGGCTGTTATAGCCATCTTTACGATTACCATTTTCACCAGGGTGTTGGATACTGACGAAGAATGTTTTCAAGTCAGGTGTAAACGCAACCCCTGTAATTTCAGCTTCAAGTGGTCCAGTTAAGAAACGCGCCAAGTTATTTGTAGTTGGCTTCGCGCCAATGTGTGTCGTAACAGCACCAACTTGTTGAGATGCACCATCACCAACTTGACCAGGTAGTGCAACTAACATCATACAGTTAGTGCGTTTTAAATAAGCACCATCATCTGTTTGAATCCACATTACACCGCGAGGGTCAAATACCAAACCATCTGGGCTTGAGAAGTCATTCTCTGCAGTTAAGCCAGACAAGTTTGCAGCTGCAAGGTCGAATGGTGCACCAAATGCGTAGACATCCCATTGGAATTTCAATGCAGCGTGGTTGCCATTGTCTTCTCTCCAGCGGATAACATGGCCATTCGGGTTACCGTCTAGCTTGCCATCGCCATTGTTATCATAGTCACGTGGGTTTGCTGGATCAGTTTTACCACCGCGGTTTGCTGCATTACTGTTGGTTAAGGTTAAATAAACTTCACCAGTGATCGGGCTTGCATTGACCCATTCTGGGCGATCCATTTTGGTTGCACCAACACTGTCTGCTGCAAGACGGGTAAACACCATTACATCTGCTTGGCTGCTGAAAGGATATTTGGTATTACTTGAATTTAAACCGTTGATACCGTAAGTAAGCTCTACCCACTCACCTAAACCATATGCTTCTGTACCATTTGCGCTAAATTTAGCAACGTATAATGTACCTTCATCTAAGTATTTTGTACCTGCTTTTAAGCCACCGTTTGCATCAGCAGGGTTCCAGACAGCTTTTGATACGAATTTATAAACGTACTCACCACGAGCATCATCACCCATATACAGTACAACAGGTTTGCCTGCTTCTACTGGAGCATAGCCACAGTTTTCATGTGCAAAGCGACCTAATGCTGTACGTTTAACAGCACGTGAAGTTGGGTCAAAAGGATCAACCTCGACAATCCAACCAAAGGTATTGAGTGCATTGCGGTAGTCATCAAGTGCAGTTGCACCAATACTACTTACATCCCAGCGTGAGAATTCATCTGGAATGATTTGCTCTTCTAGTGCAGGAGTATGCCATAGATAGTCAAAACCTGTGCTCCCTGCTTTTTGCCCATAACGACTTAAAGCAAAATCGGTGTGTGCAGGAACTTTAGCAGCATCGTCTGTGCGACGTGCAAAAACACCAGTAAAGTTTTCTTCAACGGTTAAATAAGTTCCCCATGGTGATGGACCACTACCGCATTGGTTGTTGATCCCGCGGGTTGTTTTTCCTGTAGGGTCAAACTTAGTTTTTAATAAATCATGACCTGCTGCTGGACCGCTGAAATCTACCTCTGTTGCACTGGTAAAACGACGGTTAAACTTAGAATCTTTGACTAACTCAAATGTAGCAAGGTCTTTTTTACGTTTAACTTCATAAACGCCTACACCATGTGCATTTACTTCACGGCGTACGTCGTCTGACAAACGTTGATTTTCATAAATCTTATCTACAGGGTTGGCAATTTTGCGTGTATACCCACCAAGTAAGTGTAAACGTTCTACTTCTACATATTCATGGTTAATCACCAATAAACCATGATCAGAAACAGTGTTGTCTAATTTGCCATCTTTTAAGCCATAGAACCATAAACCATCATGGTTATCGCCTACACGAAGTTCAAAAGATTCACCAGCACGTTGTTGAGTATCACTCCAATCAGATAAACCACTAATTAAAGGCATGCCCACTGGTAGGAAGGCTTCAACTTGATACTGTTCAGGTACAACAACCTGATCTTTTTTACTATGCGGTACTGGAGTGAAATTAATTGTTTCAGGTGCTTTTAGCTCTGGTTGTTTTGTAGGCGGGGTAATAATTGGATCATCATTCTCATCTGAACAGCCAACTAAACCCGCTCCCCCCAACATCATGGCGGCAGTCATGCCAATGCCACCGCGCACTACACTACGACGGCTTACGCGTGCATTTAAAATTTCTTGAAAATGTGGGTTATCTGATGTATTTGAATCTTCCACATGCTCAATTAACTGATTTTCTAAATTCATTTTTATTCCTAGCAATTTTGCAGAACGTTGTTAAAGCTATGCACATGCTAGAGTTCAGTTGTGACATTCGGGTGAACTAATCATGACAGTATCGTTATATTTGATAAAGAAATTGATCTAACTAATTGTAATAAATGATAAATAGTTTGTATTTTGTTGGTAAAAGTGTAGCGCTGACCCCTAAAAAGATCAGCAAGATTTAATTTGTTTTTTTAATAAAATACGACCTAAAAGTATGCCCAATTCAAATAATAACCACATGGGAATGGCAAGCATTAACATGCTAAGTGCATCTGGTGGTGTAACAAACATGGCAATAAAAAAACAACCAACAATAATATAGCGTCGCTTTGTAACCAAAGATTCAATCGTAACGATATGCGCTAAAATTAGCATGACGGTGGCAACTGGTATCTCAAAGGTAATACCAAACACTAAAAATAGTTTTAAACAAAAACTCAAATAACTGTTGATATCTGTCATAGGTGCGACAGAATCAGGAGAGGCTTGCATAAAAAAGGTCAGCACTGCGGGTAAAGTAATAAAGTAAGCAAAAGCAATGCCTGCATAAAATAATACGATACTCGAAAATAAAATAGGCAGTGCGATCTTTTTTTCTGTTTTATACAGTGCTGGCGCTAAAAATTGCCAAATTTGATACAAAATAAATGGCATGGCAATAATGAAAGCCACATAAAAATTCAGTTTAAAGGGTGCCATAAAAGTTGCAGTAACGTCTGTTGCAATCATGGTTGCATGTTCAGGTAAGCGTCCGCGTAACGGAGAGGACAGCATTTCATACAGTTGATTTGCAAAAGGCAACATCATAAAGAAGAGAGCAATAATCAGCCCGACACATTTAATTAGACGGCGACGTAACTCAATTAAATGTACGGTAAAAGGAAGTTGTTCAAGCGCTTCATTTTCTTCAGATGTGGTTTGATTGAATTGTTCAGTTTGATTGGTGGTACTGGTCATGTTGTGACGACCTTTTGCTCTTGTTTTTGTAAAGGATTTTCAGATACTAGCTGTGTTTCTGTAGTCAGATATGGTACTTCTTTAGCTTGAGTACAAGGTTTAGCCTGAGCCGCATTGGATTCAGCTGCACGCTGTTCAGGATTTTTCAGCTTGGTTTGGTCTTCAGGTGCTTTGATTTCGGGTGATATTGCTTTTTCGAGTTCTTGATGTTGTTGATTAACTTCTTGCTGAATTTGATCCAATTGAGCCTGCATATTTTTTTCAATATCTTTAAAGCGGGCAATTTCTTTTTGCATTGTTTCTCTAATTTCAGTGATTTCTAGTTCACGCTCAATATCCCGCTGGACATTAGTAATCAGCATTTTAATTTGACGATACCACTTAATGACAGAGCGAATTGCTGTCGGTAATTTATCTGGTCCTAAAACGATGACTGCAATGATAGAAAAAACCAGCAGTTCGCTCATGCCAAGATTTAACATGATTTATCCTCAAGCATGATCAATTCAAAATGTTAGCTTTTGATATGGCTTTTAGAATCAGTTGTTACATCACTGCTATTGGCTTGATGTTCAATCGTACGAGGTTCTTTCAGTTGCGCCGCTTCTGCCTCATCATCTTTTATTGATTTTTTAAAATCTTTGACCGCGCCACCTACATCTTTACCTAAGTTTTTAAGCTTAGATGTACCAAATAATAAAATGACCACAATTGCAAAAATCAGCACGTGCCAAATAGATAATCCTGCCATGATTTAGACCTCTCAATAGTTGAGCCTATCTCAACAGGTCTGTATGACAATGCGGTGACGAATGTGTTGCGATTTGACGACAAGGGATGTTTGACCTGATTTGTAAAGCTTGAAAATAAAACAGCCCGTGTTTGAAAACGGGCTGTAAGATCAATCACATCTGTTAAATCTAAGCTTGTAAACTTGCTTTAAACAGTTGCATCGCCTGACCACGGTGACTGATTTTATTCTTTTCTGCTTTCGACATTTCTGCGCTCGACACTCCCAATTCAGGCAACCAAAAGAGCGGGTCATAGCCAAAACCATTTTCACCACGAGCTTCTGCTAAAATCTCGCCTTTCCAAATACCTTGGAAAATTTGTGGTAATGGATCATCGGCATGTTCAACCAAAGCCAAAACACAAACAAACATACCTTCAATTGCTGCGCCGTCTTGACGTAGTGGTTTGAGTTTATTCAAAAGTTTTTCATTGTTGGCTGCATCATTGCCATGTTCGCCTGCAAAACGTGCAGAATAAATCCCCGGTGCGCCGCCTAAAATAGGCACACATAAACCAGAGTCATCTGCAATGGCAGGCTTTCCTGAAATTTTTGCGGCATGGCGTGCTTTTAAAATGGCATTTTCAACAAAGCTCAAACCATCTTCAACAGCATCTTCAATATTTAGTTGACCTTGCGGAATCACTTGCACAGGCAAGTCTAATTGCGCAAACAGGGTTTCAAATTCTGCAATTTTTCCCTTGTTATTGCTTGCTAAAACCAAAGTACCTTGAGCACGCCAATCAGTTGCAGCCATAATTCAGATCTTAATTCAAAATAATCTTGGATATTTTAACGGATTTTGCAGACTTAAAAGTTTAATCTTAGATAGATTTGTTTTAATACATACCAATTATGCTGAGATATAAAAAAATAGGGGAATCATGATGAGCAAAATTTCAGAGATCTACCGTTATTCGAGTCAGCACCGTACATTATTGCAGCAAAGTGAGCGTTCTGGCTGTTTTTACTGTCTGGAAACTTTTGCTTATAGCGAAATTGAAGATTGGTGTGATGATGAGCAAACCGCAATTTGTCCGCATTGTGGTATAGATGCGGTATTAGGTTCTGCTGCAGTAGAAGAATTCAGTCCTGAACTGCTACAGGCCATGCAGGCAGTTTATTTCGGATAAAACAAAAAGCACCCGAAGGTGCTTTGAGATCACTTCAAACGTAGTTAAATTTATTGCGCTTGAATCCATTGGTCTGCGCGGTCACGTGCTTGACGAATTTGTTCTTGAGTTAAGTTAGCTGCCAAAGCGGTTTTCTTACCTTCAGACAAAGAAATTACTTTATTGTCGAGCATGCCATCACGGGTAGATAACTCATACCACTGATACGCACCCATATAGTTTTTCTTTTGTTCTTCCATCATGGCAAGGTTAAAGCTGGCACGGTTATCACCACGGCTAGCCGCCTTTTCAAAATATTGACGTGCTAAGACTTCGTCTTTTTTCGTGCCAATACCATCTGCCAACATACGACCTACATTTAATTGCGCAGCCGATAAACCTTGATCTGCCGCAGCTTTGTACCAAGCAAACGCTTGACGGCTGTCTTGTTGAACGTCTTTACCTTGTTGATATTTTGTCGCTAAGTAAAATTGTGCGCCTGCCTGACCTGCTTTGGCTGCTTTAATCAAGCCATTAATATCCATGGTTGAATATTGAGCCGCTTGGCTCGCTACAGAAGATGATGGTGAAACATAATCTGCATGGGCTTGAATGCTCAACAGTCCAACCAATAGCGTGGTGCTTAATAATAGTTTTTTCATAGAGCGCTCACTCGATAAATTGCGACTTCACCAAACAAATTAGGCAGATGCTTACTGAGTAAACTATCTTGTTGATTCCCATTCACGGCAAGTCGGTTAATGATGCGAATATTATTTTCGGCACAAAGTGCCTCAAAATCACGAAACGTACACAAATGAATATTTGGGGTGTTGTACCACATATAAGGTAATGCATCTGAAACAGGCATTTTCCCTTTTAAGGCAAGAAAAGAGCGAGTCTTCCAATGCGCAAAGTTCGGAAAGGTAATAATTGCCTGTTTACCCACACGTACCATATCTCTTAATAATACGTCAGGTGCATCTACTGCTTGCAAGGCTTGTGCCATGACCACATAGTCAAAAGACTGGTCTGCAAAACGGCTAAGCCCCAAATTCAAGTCTTGTTGGATGATATTTAACCCGCGACTGATCGCAATTGCAATCTTTTCTTGATCAATTTCTAATCCGTATGCACGAATATTATGCTGTTTGCTCATGTGTGCCAACAGTTCACCATCGCCACAACCCAAATCGAGTACTTTAGAATTGGGTTTAATCCACTTTTCGGCAAGTTGCTGATCAAGACGCATTACACGGCCTCCTGTGGGGTTGCTTGAAGATGTTCTGTTCCGCCCAAGAATGCACGCATGGCTTTCACGTACAGTGGAATTGGGAACAAGAACGAGTCGTGTCCTTGTTCGGCATCAATATCTAAATAGCTGACAGGTTTATGATTGCTAATTAGCGCATCCACAATTTCCTGCGAACGCTCAGGGCTAAAGCGCCAGTCGGTGGTAAATGACACCACTAAAAACTTGCATTTTGTATTCGCCATGGCTTTTTGTAAGGATTGCTCGTATTCACGTGCAGGATCAAAATAATCGAGTGCCTTGGTCATAATTAAATAAGTATTGGCATCGAAGTTACGGCTAAATTGCTCGCCTTGATAGCGTAAATAGCTTTCGACCTGAAATTCGACATCAAAACCATACATAAATTTGCCTGATTTTAAGTCACGACCAAATTTCTGTTTCATGGCCTCTTCAGACAAATAGGTGATATGTCCGACCATGCGTGCCAAAATCAATCCACGTTTTGGATAGCTGTCATGTTCCAAATAACGCCCATGATGAAAATCTGGGTCAGATAAAATGGACTGACGTGCGACTTCGTTAAAGGCAATATTTTGTGCAGACAGTTTTGGTGCACTGGCAATAATCACGCATTTTTTCAGACGGTCAGGATAATCTACCGACCACTGCAAGGCCTGCATACCACCCAAAGAGCCGCCAATAATCGAATACCAGACCTCAATGCCTAAACGATCAGACAGCATGGCTTGGGTTTTTACCCAATCTCGCACCGTAACTAACGGGAAGTCTGGGCCATAAGGACGGTTGTCATTTTCAGGGTTAGGCGATGTGGGGCCAGTAGAACCGTTACAGCCGCCAATATTGTTTAGCGCCACCACAAAGAAACGACTGGTATCAATGGCTTTTCCAGGGCCAATACAGGCATCCCACCAACCTGCTTTTTTATCATCGGCATGATGATAACCCGCAGCATGGTGATGCCCTGATAGTGCATGACAGATCAGAATCGCATTGGATTTATCGGCATTGAGCGTGCCGTAGGTTTCGACCATCAGTTCGAAGCGGGGTAGAACACGGCCACATTCGAGCTCTAGGGGTTCTTCAAATTGGAACTTTTCTGGAACAACAATGCCTACTGAGTCAGCTGGAAAAGACACGGGAATAATTCGCCTTAAATCCTGAGGATGAATAAACAAAAGGATACCACTTGGGGTATCCTTTTCAAAATGCTTTTATGCGTTTGCAGCGCTTTAAACTGCGGCAGCAACCACTTGATCCGTGCTTAATACACCTTGCTCAATCAAGCGATTTGTACAAGCAATGATCGCATCAATTGATGAAGTCACAATGTTGTCATGAACCCCTGCACCAAAGGCAGATTTACCTGTGCCTTTCACTTGCAATTCAATTAAAGCCAACGCTTTTGCATGTGCACCCGAGCTAATGCTGCGCTCTTCGTAGTTCAAGACATCAATTGGCAATTGCAATGCGTTTAAAATCGCTGAAATTGGGCCATTGCCTTCGCCACGTAAGTGCTGCGTTTCACCATTTACTACAACATCTAGTTCAATGACCTGATTGCCATTTTCATCAGACAATTTGTAGTTTTGTGTTGCATATTGTGCATCTTTTACCGCAACGTAAGTTTCTTTAAACAAGTTCCAAATTTCGCTTGCGCTAATTTCTGTACCTTGTTCATCGGTACGTTGTTGCACAATTTGCGAGAATTCGATTTGTAAACGACGCGGCAAAGTCACGTTGTAGTTCGATTCTAACAAGTAAGCAATACCGCCTTTACCCGATTGTGAGTTGACACGAATCACTGCGTCATAGTCACGACCTAAATCTTTCGGGTCAATTGGCAAGTAAGGCATATCCCAAATTTCTTCATTTTTCTGGAACTCAAAACCTTTCTTAATTGCGTCTTGGTGTGAACCAGAGAATGCAGTAAAGACTAAGTCACCTGCGTACGGATGACGAGGGTGTACTGGCAAGCCTGTGCATTCTTCAACTGTTGCAATAATTTCGTTGATGTTTGAGAAATCCAACTCTGGTGCAACACCTTGGGTGTACATGTTCAACGCAATCGCAGCAACGTCTACGTTACCTGTGCGCTCACCGTTACCAAATACACAACCTTCTACACGGTCTGCACCCGCCATGATGGCCAATTCAGAAGCGGCAATACCACAACCACGGTCATTGTGACAGTGTACTGAAATGATCACACCATCACGACGCTCAATATTGCGGTGCATCCATTCAACTTGGTCTGCATACACGTTTGGTGTAGACACTTCCACTGTTGCAGGCAAGTTTAAAATGACTTTATTGGTTGGCGATGCTTCCCAAATTTCAGTTACCGCATCACAAACATCTTTAGCCACTTCTAACTCAGTTGCAGTGAAACATTCTGGGCTGTACTGGAATACCCACTCAGTTTCAGGCTGTTTTGCTGCATATTCTTTTACTTTGGTTGCAGCGTTGATGGCCAATTGTTTGGCACCCGCAACATCTACATTCAAGACTTTTTGGCGGAAGGTAGGCGAGTTGGCATTATAAATATGCACAATTGCACGTTTTGCACCTTGTAAAGATTCAAAAGTACGTGCGATTAAATGGTCACGTGCTTGTACCAATACTTCAATATATACGTCATCTGGAATATGACCTTCTTCAATCAATTTACGCGTGAAATCGAAGTCAACTTGAGATGCCGATGGGAAACCAATTTCGATGTGTTTAAAACCAATTTTCACAAGCATTTGGAACATTTTGAATTTTTGTTCAATGTTCATTGGCTCAAAGATCGCTTGGTTACCGTCACGTAGGTCGGTACTCATCCAGATTGGCGCTTTGGTAATTTCGTTATTTGGCCATTGGCGGTCTGGTAAGTCGACACGCTGGTACATACGACGGTATTTTTTGCTTGGATCTGCCAACATCATGTGAAAACTCCTTGAATAGTAGCGGTTGCATCGGTCGTGGATAACGGCAACTTACTATAAATATAGATTGTGTCTATTCTATCAATTTACAAGCTATTTTCAGGAGACTATCGCTAAAAGTCGAATCATGGCACTTGTAAACCAATATCTGTATGTTAATGGATCTGCAAGGGTAATAATTCCCTGTTTTTTACAAATATAGCCATACCTGTGAAAATTTTTTCTGTTATTTGTTTTATTTCTGATAAATATAACTGTTGTTAATCTGTTCAATGCTGCTTGTTCCCATAAGTGCCATGCTCACTTCAAATTCTTCTTTTAAGAGCTTGATGCTATGCGCTGCCCCTAATGCACCAGCAACTGCCAAGCCATAAATATATGGCCGTCCAATTAATACTGCATTTGCCCCTAGGGCTAATGCTTTAAAAATATCTGTGCCACGGCGGATACCACTGTCCAATAGAATAGGGAAATCGTGCGGTAAAATTTTTCGGATAGTACTTAAAACTTGAATTGGACTGACTGCGGTATCTAAAACTCGACCACCATGATTAGACACAATAATACCGTGTGCTCCGTACTGATATGCCTGCTGCGCATCGGCAGGATGTAAAATACCTTTGAGTAAAATAGGCAGTGGACTGTGTTGTAGCAACCAAGCAATATCTTCCCATGTGGCAGCCTGCTGCATCAATCCATCAAAAAGAGGGTGCTGATTTTCCTTAAGCGGAGTGGTATTTACAGATGATTGATATACCGCCCGAATATGTGCAGGCAATTGAAAAGCAGCGCGACGTTCCCGATCTCGAATGCCCATGTGCGGTGCATCAACCGTGAGTACAATGGCTTGATAGGCATAGTGTTGCGCTTGAAAAATCAAATCCAAAGCAGCTTTACGACTGCCTTGCCAATACAGTTGAAACCATTTTGCCGCGCCCGAAACCTGATTCAGTGTGCTCATTGAAGTGGTACTTAAATGACTGAGAATCATGGGGGCTTGTAGGGCGGCTGCCGCTTGCGCTGTAGCAATTTCCCCCTGTGGATGAAACAGTTGTTGGTAAGCCACGGGCGCTAAAAAAATTGGGTGTGGATACTGTTCGCCCAAGAGCTGAATTTGCGTATTTGCCCCTGCAAAAGTATTTAAATGACGGGGCAATAATTGAATATCGGCAAACGCACGTAAATTGTTGTTCAGACTATATTCATCGCCTGCAGCGCCTTCTAAATTGGCCCAAGTGGCTGCATCTAAATGTAATTGCGCCTGTTTTTGATAGTCGGCAATGGTGTGTAAATGTGGCGGGATGTGATTCAAAGCTGCCAATGGCGTGGTATTCATAACTGACTCCATTGACGAATCAGATTGTGATAGTGCGCAGTCAGGGACAATACTTCTGCTGTATCTCCAAGTTGTTGACGCAATTGCAAAATAGTCATATCTAAATTGAACAACATACTGCGTTGCCAGTCATCTTTGACCATACTTTGACACCATGTAAATGCTGCAATTCTTTGACCTGCGGTGACAGGTTCGACTCTATGTAAACTGGTGGCAGGGTATACGATGGCATCGCCTGCATTGAGTTTAACCGCATGGCTACCGTAACTATCTTCAATGATCAGTTCACCGCCCTGATATTCTTCAGGCTCACTTAAAAATAGGGTCATGGATACATCGGTGCGAATCGGGCGTCGTACTTGTGCACAATATTGCACGGCATTATCGACATGATTGCCATAAGTTCCTGTGTTTTGATAACAATTGAACATGGGTTGCAGAATGTGCAGCGGCAAGGCAAAGGACTGCAATAAAGCCTGTTGTTTTAGTGCACTGAGGATGTCTTGTGACAGAGTTACATAGCTCGGATGCTGCAGGTCAAATTGTAAATTCTGTTTAATTTTCTGTGCTTGTGCGCCTGCACTGAATTGACCATTTTGCCATGCAGCTGCAGTGTCCAATTCAGCGCGAATCTGTTGGACTTGCACTTTGCTAAGAACTTCTGGAATGTGAAGCATCATATTGATTCTTCCTGTGAAAGTTATAATTCAAAAAATTGAATACTCGACATTATGGTTCAGCATAAAAAGTTCGAGCGATATGTACTATGAAAGCGACTCATCGCCCGAACCAATCTATATAGCCTCTTTTGAGCCGTGCTATAGATTTATTGCAATTACTTAGAACTTGTAATTCAAGCTAAGTGCTGCTGAGCGTGGCTGTCCAAGAACCACACGACCACCACCATTGTTGAGGGTGCTGATATATTCTTTATCGGCAAGGTTGTAGAGGTTGAGATTTAGTGAAGCATGCTTGTTAAAGTTGTAGCCTGCTAAGGCATCAAATACGACATAGCCTGGAATATTTGGCATGTTGGCAGGTGCGTTGCTGTCAGTCACAACACGTTTTTGTTCATCGACATAGCGAGCACCTAAACCAAATTTAAAGCCCGCCCAGTCGTAGGTTGACCATAAGCTTGCAGTCCATTCAGGTGACCAGCGTTCAGATAATGTTGTGCTACTCGATGAGCGTTGATTCAGTTGTTTAACTTTCATGTGGGCAACGCCTGCAGAAACATTCCAGGCATCGGTAATTTGACCTACAGCACTTAGCTCAACACCATCGACACGTTTTTTGCCTTCCTGCACGGCAAGCTGGGAAATCGGATCAATGGTCGATTGATTTTCATTTTCTGTGCGATACGCTGCAGCAGCCACAGCCAGTTTGCCTTGCAATAACTCCCATTTGCTGCCTAATTCATAATGATGGGTTTCTTGAGGCTGCGCATTAATGGCGTCATTGCCTGATTCAGACAGCGTGAAGTTGGTGCTGCCGGGTGGCGTTAGTGATTTTGCATACGCAGCGTAAATACTGCTATTTAATGTAGGCTTATATACAGCGCCAAGTTTCCAGCTGAACAGCGTATCGTGCGTGCTGAGATCGGCAGCCACCAAAGCATTTCCTCCACGTGGCAGAGTAAGTCCCTGATAATCGGTTTCATAATAATCTACACGCACGCCGCCGTTCAGTTGAAAACGCTCTCCAAATTTTAGAGTATCAAATAAATATGCGGCTGCCGTTTGGGTTTCACCATCGGTATAACCGCCATTATAAATAAGCGCTGGCATGGCTTGATTGCGGTCTGGGTGATAAAGATTGGCCCACGGTGTATCGGCAGTGGCTTCGCCAGGCATCTGGGTTGCCATGAGTTTGCTAGATTGCTGTTCTTTTAAAAACTCCATACCTGCAACAACATCATGCTGTACTGCCCCCGTTTTGACACTCCAGTTTAAAGTGCTTTGATTGGCCAGAATTTTATTTTCTTGATCGACGCCTTGGCGGGAGCGGTTCACTTCCCATTCGGCAGGGTTTGATGAACCATTGGTTCGAAGACCATTTGCACCTGTATTGATGCCTGTTAAAACCCGATTCATGTGGGTTTTCGCTACACGGGTGATATTGGTCAGTTTGAGTTGATCGGTTAAATCACTTTCAATTTTTGCGGTGAACATATCAGCATCGACATCTTCATAGTCATTGACATGGCCATAAAAATTCTCCCGATTGACTTTAGGCGCAGTGGCTAACAGTGAATCGGTATTGTAAAAGCCTTGCATGCCCACAGTTGGAATGCCACCATCTGGAATATTGCGTTGTCTGATGTGTTGAGAATATAAATACAGGCGTGTGGCAGTATTTAATCCAAAGGCAATAGAAGGGGCGATGGCATAACTATTGTTTTCAATATAGTCGCGTCCTTCTATGCCGCCTTCTTGACCCATCACATTCAGGCGAAAGGCGGTATTAGGATTGATGATTTGGTTAATATCTGCAGAAAGTCTTGTATGTTGTGCTGTGTTGTAAGTTGCAGAAATTTCCTGACTGCTTTCACTTTGCGGTAATTTGCTGACCAAATTGATATAACCCGATGCTGCACCACGACCCGCTTCTGAACCTGATGGGCCTTTGACCACTTCAATTTGATCAAGGTTAAAGACATCACGGCTGATCGCACCTAAATCTCGAATACCATCGACATAAGTTGAGGTTTGGGTAGAAAAACCTCGCATTTGAAAGGCATCGCCTGCGCTGGTATTACCATTTTCACCAAGTTGCAGGGTAATGCCTGGAGTGTTGCGTAAGGCTTCAACCAACGAGGTTGCACCTTGCTCCTGCAAAATTTCTTTTTTAATTACAGATATGGTTTGTGGAGTATCCAACAACGGCTGTGTGTATTTTGCAGAGCTTAAACTGTCTGCCTTGTATTTGCTTTCAGCTTCAGATTTAACGGTAATAGTGGGAAGCTGGGTGACGTCATCTTCAGGGTTTGCTGCATGTGCAAGTAGTGGAAGAGAGGCGGCTAGAGCCATCAGTTGCGCAGAGCGATTGTGTTTGCGGCTTTTGATCTGTGCCATTTATGGTATTTCCCTAAATGTAAACCAACAGGAGACCACGCTTTATTCAGCGTTTTTAGTTCAAAATGAATAAAGTGTGAAGTTGTTGTTATGACGTCTATAACAATTGATGCTAATTGTATTGAGAATCATTATCAATAACAATGTGCGGAGTGGTGTTTTCTTTAATTCTTATTTGAAAATAATAATCATTATCAATATTATTATTTAATAAAACGATGTGAACGTGAAAGGCTTGGGGGGAGACTAGAAAACCCTGCCGAAGCAGGGTTTGAGATGAAGTTTAAGACTTAGAAGTCATAAGAAACAGAAAGCCAGTAGTTACGGCCTGCTAAATATGTACCTTCAGAACTGCGTCCGATAGATAGATATTTATATGCCTGTTGTGTATCACCATTGATATCGATGTAATCCATATTTTGGGTAAAGTCTTTATCTAGTAAGTTGTTTACCGCAGCATTAATACGAATGTGATCGTTAAATTGATAGCTTGTGCCTAAGTTAAAGAGGTTATACCCAGAGAACTCATTATTTGTTTGTACTTCAATGCTTTGTGAGCCGGCATCTGTTGGTTTGGCAGTAAAGCGAGGGCGACCAGATTGGTACTCATGTTGTAACCAAATATCAAATGCATCATTAATATGCCAAGTTGAAGTCAAGTTAAGTAAATGTTTAGCAGTTGATTCTAAAGCATACCCTTTATCATCACCTTTGGTGATTTCTGATTCTGTAAAGGTGTAGGAGGCTTTGATATCCCATTCTGGGATAATTTGGTACTGCAATGAAGTTTCTAATCCGTAAATTTCCGCTTCATCAGCATTAAAGCTTTTACTAAAAGAGGTAACTTTGTTGCTGAAGTTAGAACAGTCATTGGTTTGACAGCTAAAGGTTTTAGAAATAATTTTATCTTCAACTTGGTTGAAGAATGCTGTTGCCGTTAAATTTAAAGCATCAGTCGGTTGATAATTAAAACCAAGTTCATAGTTGACTGAAGTTTCTGGATCTAGATCAGGATTTCCGAGACTTGGTGTTGCACCTTGTCCACTATAACCATTGATACCGTTATACAAATCTTTGGCTGATGGAGTTTTATAGCCTGTGCTGACGCCTCCTTTAATCGTTAAGTCATCGGTTGTATTCCATACCAAATATGCGCGCGGGCTAAACTGTCCACCAAAACCACTGTGATCTTCGTAGCGTCCACCAAAGGTAAAATAAAGGTTATCTCTTAATTGCCATTCATCTTCAGCATACAGTGACCAAGTATCTTGAGTAAATTCTTTACCAATGCCTGCGATATCATCTGCAATAGTAGTGTCTTTATATTCGGTGCCAATAGTAAGTTTGTGGTTCGCAATTGGAGTGACTAAATGTGAGTCAAAGACTAAATCAGTATTTTCTAATTTGCGGGGTTGTCCTGCAAGTGCTGGAAATGCATCCGTTGGAATGGTGCGTCCTTTAGTCTCAGTTGTATTCTGACTGATATAAGTTTTCCACAAACCGAAGTCATATTGTCCATCATGACCTGCAGCAATTTGAATACGATTAAACTCAAGTTCATCTTCATATCCTGCAATACCGCCACGAGAAATGAAGTTACCCAAACGTTGATCTGAATTGTCATATTTTTGAGTTGATGAAAAACCATCGATCCAAAAAGAGTTTTGATCATCAAGTTTAAAGTCTAATTTTGCACCGATATCATAATTATCAGCTTTGCTTGGGCGTGGGTCACGACCTGTTGAACCCTGAATACGTTCTGAACGTTGACGGTCTAAATAGCTGCCACGTAGTTGCAAACCTAAACGGTCATTGATCAGTGGTCCATTGACGACAAAACTGGTTTTCCATGAGTCTGCTTCGGCATTACTTTCCATGACATTACCGCTGACAGTGACATTCCCATTCCACTCATCAGACACTTTTTTGGTAATGATATTGATCACACCACCCATCGCTTCTGAGCCATAGCGAGTAGCCATAGGGCCACGAATCACTTCAATGCGTTCAATTGCGGCAAGTGGTGGCAAAAATCCATTTGATGTTTCACCAAAACCATTCGGGGTGACATCCGAAGATGTACTTTGACGACGTCCATCAATTAGAATCAGGCTGTAATCATTTCCAAGCCCACGCATTTTCACATTTAGCCCCGACGTTTTACCTACGCCTGAGCGAATATCAATTCCAGGAACATCTGCTAATAAATCAGCAATGCTGGTGGCATTTTTCTTTTCAATATCTTCTTTGGTCACCACACTAATAGATGCGGGTGCATTTTTTAGCTCTTGTTCAAAACCTGCCGCTGAAACCACAATTGTGGAAAGTTGGTGGGTTGAAGTCGCATCGGTAGAGGTATTTGCGAAAACAGCAGTAGAGGTTGCCCCAAGTAAAGCAAAACACAGCGGGTGTAGGTTGAACTTAGCCATAAAATGAAATCTCTGATTATGAATTGATGATGCCAATTGAACCTATATGGTAATTAGAATCATTCATGAAGGAGTTGGTTAATAATAATGATAAGTATTCTTATTTACAACAAGAAATATACACAAAGTTGAAAATTTACAGAAAATAGCGTGACGATTAAAAAAATTCAGTCGAGATCAGAACGTATTTTGTATATCCTTTAATGTTGTCATATAATGTGGCACTTTTTTATAAACTGTTATTACTAACTATATCGAGGAAGCCATGCAAGTAACTTCTGAAGCGGTTTCGGGCGTTGCCCGTCGTTTAAATGTATCTGTACCGACGAGCCGTATTAACGAGCAGTTTGAAGCTCGCTTGAAACGCACTGCCAAAACTGTGAAGATCAACGGCTTCCGTCCAGGTAAAGTGCCTGTAAACGTTGTTCGTCGTGAATACGGTGCGGGTATTTATCAAGAAGTGGTGAACGACATTATTCGTGACACCGTTTTTGAAGCAATCCAACAAGAAAAAATCAACGCTGTTGGTATGCCAAATATCGAAAAAACTGAAATGAAAGACGACGCTTTAGTTTACGAAGCGACAGTTGAAGTTTATCCAGAAGTTGAAGTGAAATTTGAAGGTTTAGAAGTTGAACGTAAGTCTTCAGAAGTGAACGACAAAGACGTTGAACAAATGCTTGAAAATCTTCAAAAGCAACGTGCTTCTTGGGCAGAAACCAAAGGCATGGCGAAAAAAGACATGCAAGTGACTTTTGACTTTGAAGGCACTGTAGATGGCGAGAAGTTTGAAGGTGGTGCTGCTGAAGACTTTAAACTGGTGCTTGGTTCTGGTCGCATGATTCCTGGTTTTGAAGATGGCATCGTGGGCATGAAAAAAGGTGAAGAGAAAGTTATTGATGTAACTTTCCCTGAAGACTACCAAGCAGCAAACCTTGCAGGTAAAGCAGCTCAATTCAAAATCACTGTGAAACTTGTTGAAAAGCAAAAACTTCCAGAAATTGATGCTGAATTCCTACAAATCTTCGGTATTTCTGAAGAAGATGGCGTAGACAAATTAAAAGCTGACGTTCGTAAAAACATGGAACGTGAAGTGAAAAATGGTTTACGTAACCAAGTGAAAGGCGCAACTTTTGATGCTCTAGTTGCTGCAAACGAAGTTGAGCTTCCAGCAGCGATGGTTGCTCAAGAAGTTGACCGTCAACGTCAGCAAATGATTCAGCAATTCACTCAGCAGTTTGGTGCGCAAGGTGCAAAAGCATTTGACTCAAGCATGCTTCCAGATGAATTGTTCAAAGAACAAGCTGAAAAATCTGTAAAACTAGGCGTATTGGTTAGCAAAGTATTGGCAGATGCTAAACTTGAAGTTGACCAAGCACGTGTAGATGCTTACATCGAAGATATGGCTTCTTCTTATGAAGATCCAAACGAAGTAATTGAATACTTCAAAAATGACAAACAACAGCGTTCACAAATCGAAGCAGTTGTTTTAGAAGATCAGGTTGTAGATCACATCTTAGCTTCTGCAAAAGTGACTGATACATCTGTAAGCTATGAAGACTTATTGAAAGAGCAACAAGCTCGTCAACAAGGCTAATTGGCTTTAGGTAAAAAAGGCGCTTTGTGCGCCTTTTTTATTGCATCGCAGTTTTTGGGTTTTTCACAGATCGACAACATTTAACTCAAAATATCTACGATTTAAGCTGTGAATATTTTGCAATTTAGACAATTATCCCTCATATTGTGAACATGAGTCGTGTCACAAGAATTTAGGAATAAATAACCATATGTATGTTCCAACAATTGAAAATGCTTTAGTACCCATGGTGGTTGAACAATCCTCTCGTGGTGAGCGTTCTTTTGATATTTATTCACGTCTTTTACGTGAACGTGTCATTTTTTTGACGGGTGAAGTCGAAGATAATATGGCCAACTTAATTGTGGCGCAGATGTTGTTTTTAGAAGCAGAAAACCCAGATAAAGATATTCACCTATACATTAACTCACCAGGCGGTTCTGTGACTGCGGGTATGGCAATTTACGATACCATGCAATTTATTAAGCCTGATGTTGTGACTTACTGTATGGGACAAGCAGCATCTATGGGTGCTTTTCTGCTCAACGCAGGTGCAAAAGGTAAGCGTTACTGTCTTGAAAATGCGCGTGTCATGATTCACCAGCCACTTGGTGGTTTCCGTGGTCAGGCGTCTGATATTGAAATTCATGCACGTGAAATTCTATTCATTAAAGAGCGTTTGAACCGTTTAATGGCAGAACATAGTGGTCAGGACTATGAAACTGTCGCAAGAGATACCGACCGTGACAACTTCATGACTGCGCAGGCAGCGAAGGAATACGGTCTTGTGGATGAAGTTTTAACAAAACGTCCATAAGTTTTAAAGATTGAGATATTGGAGTGACTATGTCCGAACATCCTCAGGGACAAAAACATTGTTCATTTTGCGGTAAAACGCAGTCTGAAGTCGGGAAGCTGATTGCAGGCGAGGACGCATACATCTGTAATGAATGTGTGGACGTATGCTTAGACTTGGTTCAGACCAGTCAACAAGTTGAGTCGGGTGATTGGGCAACACGTCCATTGCCAAAACCACATGAAATTCGTGCTGCGCTTGATCAGTATGTAATTGGTCAAGATACTGCGAAAAAAACCTTATCGGTTGCAGTATATAACCATTACAAACGCCTAAAAGTGAGCAATCAGGCGCATAAAGCAGGCGATGCTGTCGAAATCTCAAAAAGTAACATCATGTTGGTAGGTCCAACGGGTTCGGGTAAAACCTTACTTGCACAGACCTTAGCACGTCTATTAGATGTGCCTTTTGCAATGGCAGATGCCACGACTTTAACCGAAGCGGGTTATGTGGGTGAAGATGTCGAAAACATCGTGCAAAAGCTGTTGCAAAAAGCCGATTACGATGTAGAAAAAGCACAAAAAGGCATTATCTACATTGATGAAATTGACAAGATCACGCGTAAGTCTGAAAACCCATCAATTACTCGTGATGTGTCTGGTGAAGGTGTTCAGCAAGCCTTGCTCAAAATGATTGAAGGCACGGTGGCTTCTATTCCGCCTCAAGGTGGACGTAAGCATCCACAGCAAGAATTCATTCAAATTGATACTTCAAATATCTTGTTTATTTGCGGTGGCGCATTCTCTGGTTTAGAGAAAATTGTGCAGCAACGCCAAGAAAAAGGCGGCATTGGTTTTACGGCAGACGTGAAGAAAAAAGATGAAGGCAAGAAATTGTCTGATTTATTTCGTCAGGTAGAAGCAACCGATTTGGTGAAATTTGGCTTAATTCCAGAGTTCATTGGTCGTTTGCCTGTAATTGCAACGCTAGACGAGCTAGATGAAGATGCATTGATGCAAATTCTGACCGAGCCGAAAAATGCCTTAACCCGTCAATATCAATACTTATTCGAGATGGAAAATGTCGATTTAGTCTTTGAAGATGCAGCATTACGTGCAGTGGCGAAAAAAGCCCTTGAACGTAATACAGGTGCGCGTGGTTTGCGTTCAATTCTGGAAAATGCCTTGCTCGAAACCATGTACGACTTGCCAAGCCGTACCGATGTTGGCACAGTGGTAGTGACTGAAGCGGTGATTGAAGAAGGTGCTAAACCTGAATTTCAGACCGAACGTCAGCCTCAAACAGAAGAACCTGCAGCAGAAAAAATTGACTTAAAAGTATTAGACAGCAAAACTGCTTAATACGCTATTCGTCTGAAACGTGCCGAAACGCTAGGTTTCGGCACGTTTTTTTATTGTCAAAAAAATCAAGGCAGTGTTAATCTTAGACCTAGGCGTGGATGCCCATTATTCAAAACAACAATTGCAAAATGAATTTGCAGCGTGATTTCAAAAACGTGATTTACAAAAATAAGAAACGCAGTGAGGGATAGACATGCGTGGTGTCGCAATCTTGGTCGTGACCAGTTTAATGTTGCTGGGATGTCATGGCAAAAAAAACGTGGTGCAACAAACGCAACCACCTAGTACCTTAAAAGTTTTAGATTTAGAACAAAAACCTGGTTTTGTAGAACAACACCGTTTGGGCATGATGACCATTGGTGGTTGGGTCAATCAAAAACTAGGGCAAAATTTTAAACCTGTTCAGGCACAACATGCCGATGCTGCCATCGTGTATTTATATCGTCCAGATTCTAAATGGAACAGACAGGAAATTGTCGCTGCTAGTATGTTTATCAACAAACATCGGATTCCAAGTTTATTGCACAATCATTATTACTGGGTTGAACTGGCACCAGGCGCGTATCGTCTGAGTGTGAGTCGTCCTTTGGGTGCATTACATTTCCAAAAACCAAAGTATTTGGATTTTCAGGTACAGGCAGGGCAGTCGTATTTTATTAAATATGATGAAGAAAACTTGAGTACCCGCAAAGAGGTTTCAGGGCCTTTAATTCTTATGCCTTCAAGTACGGCACAACAGGAAATAGCGTTTACTCAATTGAAAACCGAAAGCTATAACTTTGTCGCGGAAGATCAAACCACAGGTAAGTTGCGTAAAAAGCCACAAAAAATCAAGCATGAAAAATATGACCCTGCAGAAGATGTGCATTTAACCCAACCCTTTAAATTGTGGGATCCGAGAACGTGGTAAGGTTTTGCATCTTTATCTCATGCATTGCTTTTATTTATTTCCAGTAAGCATAAAAAAGCACCCAATGTTGGGTGCTTTTTCGCTTATTACTAAATTGGAATATTATTCTGCTGCAGCATCTACAACGGGAATCTTGCCAATTTTAGCTTGCCAGATTTTTGGTGCAATCGCGTGGATAGATGTACCATTGACATCTACCGCAACAGATACAGGCATATCTTCAACTTTGAATTTGTAGATTGCTTCCATACCTAAGTCTTCAAAAGCAACCACTTCTGCTTCACGTACTGCTTTAGATACGAGGTAAGCTGCACCACCTACTGCCATGAGGTAAGTCGCTTTGTGGTCTTTGATCGCTTCAATGGCTGCAGGACCACGATCTGCCTTACCAATCATACCGAACAAACCAGTGTGTTCTAAGACTTGGCGGGTGAATTTGTCCATACGGGTTGCCGTTGTTGGACCTGCAGGGCCAACGACCTCATCACCAACAGGATCGACAGGGCCAACGTAGTAAATGAATTTGCCTTTTAAGTCGACTGGTAATTCTTCACCATTGTTGATCATGTCGACCATGCGCTTATGTGCAGCATCACGACCTGTGTAAATCGTACCGTTTAATAACAACGTATCGCCCGGCTGCCAAGAGTTCATTTCTTCTTGAGTAATGTTGTCTAAATCTACACGTTTAGATTTAGAAGAATCCCAAGTTACTTCTGGGTAGTCTTCAAGTTTAGGTGCTTGAATATGCGCTACACCTGAACCATCTAACTGGAAGTGTGCGTGACGAGTTGCCGCACAGTTTGGAATCATACCCACTGGTTTGCCTGCAGCGTGGCAAGGGTAGTCTTTAATTTTAATATCAAGAACCGTCGTTAAGCCGCCCAAACCTTGTGCGCCAATACCAAGAGCATTCACTTTCTCGAAGATCTCGATACGGAGTTCTTCCATTTTGTTTTGTGGGCCACGACGTAATAATTCGTCCATGTTGATTTCTTCCATGAGTGCTTCTTTTGCAAGCATCATGGCTTTTTCGGCAGTACCACCAATACCAATACCAAGCATACCCGGTGGACACCAGCCTGCGCCCATAGTCGGAACAGTTTTAAGTACCCAATCTACAATTGAGTCAGATGGGTTCAACATCGCCAATTTAGATTTGTTTTCTGAACCGCCACCTTTGGCAGCAACTGTAATATCTACTTTGTTACCCGGAACGAGTTTGTAGTGAATTACTGCAGGGGTGTTGTCTTTGGTGTTTTTACGACCAAATGCAGGATCAGCCAATACCGATGCACGAAGTACGTTTGAGTTTTCTAGGTAACCTTGACGTACACCTTCGTTGATCGCGTCGTCCAAGCTCATGGTTAAATCAAATTTAACGTCTAAACCCACTTCAAGGAATACGTTTACGATACCAGTATCTTGACAGATTGGACGATGACCTTCTGCACACATACGTGAGTTAATTAAGATCTGTGCAATCGCATCTTTCGCAGCTTTGTTTTCTTCACGATCATAAGCACGGCTCATCGCTTGGATGAAGTCTTGTGGATGATAGTAGGAAATGAACTGAAGCGCGTCTTTGATCGAAGTGATCAAGTCATCTTGCTTGATAATAGTTGTCATATCAAAAATCTCTTGAGCGGGCGGATAGCTAGCGGGCTAAATTATAAGATAAAATGCAGCGATTGTGGGCACTTTGATCAAGCTTTGGGCGAAAGTTTAATATCAGTCGTTAGCTTGAGAGAATTTGTGAAATATCCATAAAATTATGTCGTCAAAACGGGCCATGATTTTGCTGTTTTGTTGGTGCAAATTCAGCTATGTTCAAAGACTTCTTTGGAATGATGTTTGGGGTAAATATGAATGATCACACGCATTTAGCTGCTCAGATTATCCCCATTTATCAACGGCATGCAAAAGCGTGGACAGACTTGCGCGGTCAGTTGTTATATGAAAAAACTTGGCTGGATCGTTTTCTTGCTTATTTGCCTGCGCAGGCCAAAATATTAGATTTGGGCTGTGGTTCGGGGCGTCCTATTGCTGCGTATCTATTACAACATGGGCATCAACTTACAGGGGTAGATAGCGCGGACAGTATGCTGGAGATGACGCGTGAACATTTTCCCACACAGTGCTGGATTGAAGCGGATATGCGTACGGTGGACTTGAATCAGTGCTTTGATGGTATTTTGGCGTGGGATAGCTTTTTTCATTTAACGCCAAACGATCAGCTCTACATGTTCGAGAAATTTGCGCTATGGTCGTAAGCGTCCGCTGAACACACCTTCTGAATTCATCCTATAAGCCTTAATTTAGTCCCCACTTAGAAACAAGTGGGGACTTAAATTTATGACTACAAATCATCAGACATCCATCGCATCTCTTGCG
>NZ_JAYFSK010000029.1:0-33431 GCF_041464035.1 Acinetobacter sp. AL9
AACTGTAAAGCGTATATTGCAAGAACGGACTGACCGCTACAAGTCGGAACTGACCGACTCAGGCTCTAGTTACACGCTTGGCAACAAGACATTAACAGAGTGCGAATTAGTCCTTGACTATGTTTGATTACATTTTAAGGAACAGGTATAGGATGAGCAACAGCAATTATACCGAACTTTCCAATTCAGACGATTGTGATAAGTACGTCAAGCAATTTATACAGGAATTTCCACTGCGTAGTGCTGAAATTGGGCAGGGAACTTTAATTAAACGTGCTTTACCGAGTCGGCATAAACGCATGATTGGGGCATGGTGTTTTCTAGATCACGCAGGCCCTGTTAATTTTCCACAAGGTGAAGGCTTAGATGTTGGTCCGCATCCGCATATAGGTTTGCAAACATTCACCTGGATGATTGAAGGCAGCATTATGCATACCGACAGTTTGGGTACTAAGCAATTGATTCGTCCCAAACAGGTTAATTTAATGACCGCGGGTTATGGTATTTCACATACCGAAGTTGCTCCCGACACCGAAACACACATGCATACAGCGCAATTGTGGATTGCTTTACCTGATGATCAGCGCAATATGGCGCCACGTTTTGATCATTACCCTGACTTGCCTGTGGTGCAGCAAGATGGAGTGGAATTTACCATCTTAGTAGGTGAGTTTTTAAATACCACTTCGCCAGTATTGGTACATAGTGAGTTGCTAGGGGTGGATATTTATAGTGAAACTAGCACGACAACCCGTTTGCCGCTGAATCCTAAGTTTGAATATGGTTTGATGATGCTGGAAGGCACAGCCACTGTGCATGGGCATGAATTAAACGATGAAAATATGCTGGTGCTTGAACCGGGTTTAACCGAAATTCAGCTAGATTTACATGCGGGTGCGCGTTTGTTGCTATTGGGCGGATTGCCTTTTGAGTCGCCAATTTTGTTGTGGTGGAATCTCGTCGGTCGTACCCAAGAAGAGTTAAGCATTGCACGTGAGCAATGGATCAATCATGATCCTCGTTTTGGCACAATTCTAGACTATGATGGGCCACGTTTAGAAGCACCGACTTTCCCCGCAAAAATGCGTGCATCAAAATAAATGATGGAATATCACTCTATAGGGAGCATCTTATGGCCAAGATTGGCACAGCACAGGTACGCAGTTTAGACACAGCATGGCAAGGCCAGATCCAAAGTGGTCAGCACCAATGGAAGGTAGATGAGCCTGAAAAGTTAGGTGGTCAAGATGCAGGTCCTGCACCTTATGATCTGTTATGTAGCAGTTTGGTCGCTTGCACCATGATTACCTTGCGTATGTATGCACAGCATAAGGGTTTGGATTTTGGCAAAATTCAGGTCGAGGCGGACTTCTTTACCAATCAGGAAGGGCAGGAGTGGATTGAACGCCGTGTGCAAACTGAAGTGGTATTGGATGTAGAATTACAGCAAAAAGTACTGAATATCTGTCAAAAAACACCAGTGACGAAAACCTTGTTACGCAGTGTGGAAATTCGAACTGAATTGGGTTAAACCTAGAGTTGAATCTGTCTCTTATAAAAAGGCATGCAGGACATGCCTTTTTATAATGTTGCGTGAAACAGAAGATATAACAATCACTTAAAACAGATGCAATAAACAAAATAGGACGTTTATGATTACTTTACACCACCTTGATCAATCCCGCTCTTTCCGTATTTTGTGGGCGCTCGAAGAGCTGGGTTTGAACTATGAAATCAAGTTTTACCACCGTCAGCCCAATTTAAGTGCGCCCAATGAATTAAAGCTGATTCACCCATTGGGTAAAGCGCCAATTTTAACTGATGCAGAGCAGACCATCGCAGAATCTGCAGTAATTTTGGAATACTTGCAGCAGCATTATGATTTGCAAGCGCAGTTTAAACCGCAGCAGACTTCAGCACAGCAAGCCTATCAATACTGGATGCATTATGCCGAAGGTTCATTAATGCCATTGTTAGTGATGCAGTTGGTATTGACCAAAGTGCCACAGCAAGTGCCATGGTTAGTTCGACCAGTGGCAAACAAAATTAGTGCAGGTATTAAAGCAGGATTTATTCAGCCTCGTTTAAAAGATCATATTGCTTATTTAGAAGATTATTTGGCCAAACATGATTATTTTGCAGGGGATTTTTCTTTTGCCGATATTCAAATGGGTTTCCCGCTCCAAGCATTGCAAAGCCGTACCGGGCATCATTATCCACAGATTGCGGCTTATTTGGCACGCGTGGAACAGCGTCCTGCATTTCAGCGTGCACGCGAACGTGAGCAGCAGTTAATGCAAATCTAGCGATGATTTTTGTGAGTACATCGTTCTATAGACCTAAAAAAAGATGCCGAGGCATCTTTTTTTAATTGATTTTGGTCGATTGATAACAATGAGGCTTAGCGTTTCACGACAATTGAATCAATTCCACTATGCTGCAAAGTTTGCTGAGCAATCACTGCAGCATCGGCTGAATCATAAGGGCCTGAAATCACCCGATACCAAGTTTCACCACCTTCTACACTTTTCACTACATCTGCCGATAAACCATTCAAAATAATTTCGGCACGACGTGCATCTGCAGCATCTGGGTCGGTATAGCTACGCACTTGTAGAATATAGCTGGCTTGTACCACAGGGGCAGGCATTTCTGTCAGACCAACATTGGCTTCGCTGGCCGCTGGCGCCTCTACAGCAGCAGGCGCTTCAACAATGACTACGGTATTCTGTTGCTGTGTTTCAGGCACCGCTTGCTCAGGAATTGGGGTAACCTGTTGCTGTGGCAGCAAATCATAAAAACGATAGTCTTTGTTGGTATCTTCCTGATAATGCTCAGAATTGATTTGCCCTTTAGGCTGTACAGGTGCCCACGGTTTCCATAGCATTAAGGCTACAGCAAAACACAACACGATTAAAATCACCACGAGTGTGCCTAACCACGTTGGAATTAGTGGTTTTTTAGGCTTATTCGGTCGCTCAGATACACCGCGTTGCGTTTTTCCAAACACGTGGACTTCCTCTTGTTATGCTTTTATTGGGCTTTTACATTGTTTCTGGTGCAGAGACACCTAATAATTCTAAACCATTACGCAAGACTTGTTGTATGTTTACTGAAAGCAATAAGCGTGCTTGGGTCAAGGCTGCATCATCATTCAGAACTTTATGTTCATTGTACCAACCGTGGAACAATGCTGCTAATTCTTTCAAATAGTTACCTACCTGATGCGGTTCATGGCTGTTGGCAGCACGCACTAAAATTTCAGGATACGCAGCCAGTTTGGCTAAAATTTCAGTTTCAGCATCTAGCTCAAGTTTAGCGGCAAACTGACGTGCAGTCGTCGCATCAAAATTCAATTGCGTAGCAGCAGCTTTTTCGAGCATACGACAAATACGTGCATGTGCATATTGAATATAGTAGACCGCATTGTCTTTACTTTGTGAAACGGCCAAATCTAGGTCAAAGTCAATGTGCTGTTCAGATTTGCGCATGACATAATAGAAACGCGCAGCATCGTTGCCGACTTCTTTACGCAAATCACGCAAGGTTACGTACTGACCTGAACGGGATGACATTTGTACCATTTCACCGCCACGCCATAAGCTCACGAACTGCACTAATAGTACCGTTAATTTTTTCGAGTCGTAGCCTAGTGCATCAATGGCCGCTTTCACACGTGAAATATAACCGTGGTGATCTGAACCCCAAATATCAATTAGGTCTGTGTAGCCACGTTGTAATTTATTCAGGTGATAAGCAATGTCTGAAGCAAAGTAAGTGGTTTGACCATTACGACGTTTCACCACACGGTCTTTTTCATCGCCAAATGCGGTCGATTTAAACCAGATATTGCCGTCTTGTTCGTATAGATAACCACGTTGATCTAGTGTTTGCAGAGCTTCATCAATTTTTTCAGTCAATGACGCTTCGCTAAACCATTGGTTAAAGGTGACACCAAACTCGCCCAAGTCATCTTTAATGTCGGCCAAAATAGCATTCAGCGCAGCCTGATGGAACACGCGGTAATCATCACCCAAGAGCGTTTGTGAATTGAAAATCAAACCATCAATGTGTTTTTCTTTGTCGCCCGACAAGACCACTTTGTTGCCATCGGCATCGAGTTCTGCCGCATATTGCACATCTTCAGGCACATTGTTATATACATCTGCAACAGGGCGTACATGGCGTTCACCATCCTGTTTTAAAATGCTTTGTGCGATGTCTTTAACGTAGTCACCCTGATACGCATTTTTGGGGAACACCAGCGTTTGACCTGCCAGTTCCAAATAACGCAAGTAAGTTGAAGTCGCCAAAATATCCATTTGACGGCCAGCATCATTGACATAGTATTCACGGTCAACTTTAGCACCTGTGGCTTCAAGTAAATTGGCAACTGTCATACCATAAGCAGCACCACGACCATGACCCACGTGTAGGCTTGAGGTTGGGTTAGCAGAAACGAACTCGACCTGAATGCGTTTTTCTGCATTGATTTGGCTGCGTCCAAATTGTTGTTTTTGTGCTTGAATTTGGTCTAAAACGCTAAAACGCTGATCGGCATTTAAAAAGAAGTTAATAAAACCAGGGCCTGCAATTTCTGCTTTGCTGATGTCTGCAACTTCAGGCAGTGCAGCAAGAACTTTTTCGGCTAAATCACGCGGCTTCATACCCGCAGCTTTAGAGGCAATCATGGCAATATTCGATGCGAAATCGCCGTGGCTGCGGTCTTTGGTACGGGTTAAATTACTCGTATTGTTCCAGTCAGATGGGAGTACACCTTCAGCTTGAAGGGATTGCACTGCATGCTCGAGCGCTGCTTGTATTGCCGTATTCATATTGAGTCGAAAAATAGATGTGCAGAAAAACGCTAAATATAGCAAATTTCAGGGGCTTTAGGGGAATGCAATTGTATGCTTTATCGAATTTTGCGGTGGGTGGATCTAAAGCAATACATTGTCTGAAAAATCATCCTTTCTCTAAGCAATTCATGGCATAGTATCTGCCAATAACGTCAGGCAAAAGGCTATGGCATGAAACAACGTGCAATGATTTTTGGCAATGTACCCAAGTTACCTATGAAATGGGCCACCGTGGTGATTCCTTTCTTTTTATCGTGTTTGATGAGTGGCATCATTTCCTTCATCAATATGATTCGTAATTTAGGCTGGATTGATGGTTTTTTTACACTCTGGTTCAATAACTGGATGATTTCTTGGGCGTTTGCTTTTCCAGTCGTATTATGTGTGCTGCCTTTGGTGCGTAAGTTCACTGGCTTAATTGTAGATATGACGCCACTGCAACCACCCAAATAAATTAGGTTCGATGCCTATATAACATGGGCTATCAGAAATAAAAATCATTCAGATTTGGTTATCAAACTTCTAAATGCCCTATTTGCTGCAATTCGGGCTAAGCTAGTCAGATGTCAGATGGTGCATCTCAATCCATGCGCCATCAGCAACCGATTAGAATGAGATGAACAATGACAACCGCAAATTTGCAGCAGAAACGTCCTTTATATATTCCCTATGCGGGCAACGGCCTTTTAGAATTGCCTTTATTAAATAAAGGTTCTGCATTTTCAGAAGAAGAACGCACCCGTTTTAACTTGCATGGCTTAATTCCACATGCAATTGAAAATATTGAAGAACAAAGCCAGCGTTCGTATCAGCAATATTCTGCTTTTAGCGATGCCATCAACAAGCATATTTATTTGCGCAACATTCAGGACACCAATGAAACCCTGTTTTATCACCTGATTGAACAGCATTTGAGTGAAATGATGCCAATTATTTACACCCCAACTGTAGGCGAGGCATGTCAGCGTTTTTCCGATATTTACCGCCGTCATCGGGGTATTTTTATTTCCTATCCAGACCGTGCCCATATTGATGATATTGTACAAAACATCAATAAAAAGAATGTCAAAGTGATTGTGATTACCGATGGTGAGCGTATTTTAGGCTTGGGTGATCAGGGCATTGGCGGCATGGGTATTCCAATTGGAAAACTGTCTTTATATACAGCATGTGGCGGTATTAGTCCTGCCTATACCTTACCCATTACCTTAGATGTAGGCACCAATAACCCACAATTACTGAATGATCCGATCTATATGGGCTGGAATCAGCCACGTATTAGTGGTGAGGAATACTATCAATTTGTCGATCAGGTGATTGATGCGGTGAAACGCCGTTGGCCAAAGGCATTGATTCAGTTTGAAGATTTTGCTCAGAAAAATGCCATGCCCTTGCTGAATAAATATCGTGATCAGATTTGCTGTTTTAATGATGATATTCAGGGCACTGCTGCTGTATCTGTGGGCAGTTTAATTGCTGCATCACGTGCGGCAGGCAAGCAGCTGAAAGATCAAACCATTGCCTTTTTGGGCGCGGGTTCTGCAGGATGTGGTATTGCCGAGCAAATTGTGGCGCAAATGGTGGTGGAAGGCTTAAGCGATGCTGAAGCACGTGCTCGTGTGTATATGGTGGATCGTTTTGGCTTATTCACCAGCAATCAGCCAAACTTGCTCGATTTCCAACGTAAATTGGCACAAAGTCCTGACCGTGTTGCACATTGGGGCAATCCTGAAGGTGTGATTTCTCTGTTGGACGTCATTCAAAACGCCAAGCCAACGGTATTGATTGGGGTTTCGGGGCAACCGGGTTTATTTACTGAAGAGGTGATTAAAACCTTGGCTGCCAATTGCGAGCGTCCAATTGTGTTGCCATTGTCAAACCCAACCTCACAAGTTGAAGCATTTCCTGCCGATATTTTGGAGTGGACTGAAGGCAAGGCCTTAATTGCAACAGGTAGCCCATTTGAGCCAGTGAACTATCAGGGCAAACTTTATAATATTTCCCAATGCAATAACTCGTATATTTTCCCAGGTATTGGCTTAGGGGTAATCGCTGCAGGGGCAACACGTGTGACAGACAGTATGTTAATTGCATCCAGTAATGCGCTGGCGGACTGCTCACCATTGTTGCAGGATCCAAATGCAGATTTATTGCCTGATTTAAATGAAATTCAGCAGGTGTCTAAATTTATTGCATTTAGAGTCGCAAAAGCAGCAATGGATGCAGGCGTTGCAGCTGTCATGAGTGATGAGGCATTACGAGAGGCAATTGAGGCTAATTTCTGGAAGCCTGAATATCGTGATTATAAACGTGTGACGTTTTAAGCAAAATTCATTCGTGTATTGTTAATGAAATAAGCCACAAGGCGTGCTATTGCACGCCTTGTTTTTATTTGGAATAGGATGGGGTTTGCGATGTGATTACTTGGAATTTAAGTCTTCAACTCACACTAAGCAATATAGTTCTGTTTTGGATTTAAATCGGCACAATTCAAAGGATTTAAGGCACATTGCAATTCATCAATTTGCTGCTCACTGACATAGCCTTGTCCAATCAGGTATTTTGCAACGTGGTCATCTCTCAGGCTTATAAACGCAGCATCGTACACGCCTAAATCGACAAATAAGGCTGCCGTTTCAAGACTGTTAAAACGGTCTAAATACACGTCATTGCCATACAGTAGAAAAATATGTTCAGTGGGTGCATGCGCATCGACTTTTAAGCGTTCTGCCAGCTCAAAAGGTGAGGTTTTAATGAACAGCAAATCGGACAATTCATCAAATTGAGCTGTATCGAGTTGTGCCTCATCTGTTTTGACTTTGCCTAACCATGCTTTAAAGACCAGTACCGCACCACCACGTAATAACATACTCCAAATATGCTGGCGGGTGCTTTGATCTAAGCCTTGCGCTTCTTGTTCCAAAACATCCAGTAATTGCTCCTCCTGTGCTGAAAGTTTGTTGAACAGACCTAAACCTTGTGGTTGATACGCTGCAGGGCGAAACACATCAAAATTGAGTTCTTCAAAGACTTGTAGGGCTAAGGGTACTGCGGTTTGATACAGGGTATTCAGCGCTTGTAGATGAGGAGCTTTGAGTTTGCTGTTTTGAAACAGACGATCCCAGTGAATTTCGGGCAATAGCGCATTTACGCCATATTGACGCTGTAGCTGCTGTGTTTGTTCTGTGAGCTGCTGTTCATGGTTCACGGTATTCATGAGATTCTTCCTAAAACGTGAAAACAGGTCGATCAACGCTTAATAGGGCAGGAAATTTGTTTGGATGTGGCTTGAAGATGAATGCGCTGATCATTTCTTGTACTTAGTTATGCGCGCAGATAGTCAATAGATGTATAAGACTAAAGTCTAATGTATTGCAATGTGCTCAGAAAAGCCTTTACAAACTCGGCAATTAAAGAAATTGTAAGCAAGTTTGGGTGTATTTGCTTACGATCTTGTCAGACTTTGCCATAGCGAATCTGACCATGATATTTAATGTGAATTGTAGCGCATCAAAAGGCAGTGTTTTTGAAAAGTTTGGTCAATTGGTGTGCTGCATCAGGTCAATCGCTGTCAATATTGACAGCAAATGTGTTGGATTTTCATTGTAGCCATATTTCGCTATGTAAAGTGAAGCTTGGTCATCAGACTAACAAATGTAACCAAACCAGAAAATGTAACAAGGTCGGTGCGTTCATCTCAGCTTTATCTCTGTGGGATGAGCGCCCCAAATTAGCCAAAGTTAGGTATGTGAATCAAGTCTCCGAAATTTTCAGACCCGATAACCAAGAACGTAGCGATGCTGGTTTTAATGGTTTTTTCAGCAAGACGATGTTGAGTTCTTTTAAGCGTTGCGGTAGTTCTGGATCAGAGTCAGCAGTAATTAACGCCACAGGTACATCGGCTTGACGATGTTCCAGAATAAAATCTAAACCGATTTTATCGTCATTTAAGTGCTGATCGACCAACCAAACTTGAATGTGCTCACGTTGAATCAACTCAATTGCTTGTTCAGGTTCGGTGGCTTTAAATACGTGATAGCCCCATTTACTCAGCAGGGTCGCCATGCCTTCCAAAATGGTTTCATCATTGTCTAAACACAAAATTTTATAGGCTTTGGTTTTCAACGGCACCACTTGCACAGGTGCAGCCACTACTTTTGGAGCTTCGACAATCGGCACTTCAATCATAAAGCACGAGCCTTTGCCCAATTCCGAATAGACATGCACAGGGTAGTTCAGCAAACTGGTCATACGCTGCACAATCGCTAACCCAAGACCTAGACCTTGCTCACCCCAAGGCGACGTATGTCCGCAACGCTCAAATTCCTGAAACAGTTTAATACGTTGTTCTTCGGCAATACCCGGACCTGTATCCCACACCCCAATCCGAATATGCTGTGGATGCTCGGCAGAACGCAGTACCCCTACCACAACACGCCCTTTGGCGGTATAGCGCAGCGCATTGCTGACAAAGTTTTGAATAATACGACGAATCCATTGTGGGTCGGTATCAATCCAGAACTGTACGTCATGCACACGGAATTCAATGCCACGTTGTGCCGCAATGGATTTAAATTGCAGGCTTAAATCGCTGAGTAAGTCATGCAGTGGATAAGCCTGACGTTTCGGCTGAATCGTACCGCCTTCCAAACGGGCAATATCCAACAAGGCCGAGAGCATACTTTCTGCACCATGCAGGGCACGATCCAGTTGTTGCAGGGTTTTACGGTCTTCATCGGACTGAATACTTTGCTCTAAAGCCGTACTGAATAAGCGCGCTGCATGCATTGGCTGTAATAAGTCATGACTGGCAGCGGCAATAAAGCGGCTTTTGGACATATTGGCTTTGTCGGCTTGTTCACGTGCCAATTGCTGTTCTGCCAAAGCATCGGCCAATTGTTGTGTGCGATCTTGTACCCGTGCTTCAAGTACGGCTTCGTTTTCACGGAAAGCGGTAATATCGGCAAAGGTGGTCACGAAACCACCGCCTTCAATTGGATTACCACGCATTTGAATTACACGACCATCTTTACGGATGCGTTCAAACTCGTGTGCACTGCCCATTTTCATCCAGTGAATACGTTTACGCACGTGTTCTTCAATTGAGCCCGGACCACATTCACCACGTTCTGCGTTATAGCGAATCAAATCGGCAATTGGGCAGCCAACATAGACAATATCTTTAGGATAATCAAATAGTTTAAGATATTGATTGTTCCACGCCACCAAGCACATATTTTCATCTACCACACTCACCCCTTGGGTCATGTGGTCAATCATGGTCATGATCAGATTTTGATTGAAGCGCTGCCATTGTGAAGCTTGGTCAAGAATATTCGCAACTTGCCCTAAAGCGAGTCCGTTATTGACCATGGCAGTGGTGAGCAAAGTACGCGCAGATGCTGCACCAATGGTGCCTGCCAAATATTGTTCGGTAAAACGCCACCACATGCCGTTGGCATTGGCATTTTCATTCAGCACCACATTATTTTGCTGACTAAACTGCTCAAAGGCTTGTCGGGTTGGAGATTCGCCTGTAATGCGTTTTGCCAGTGTGATTAAATCGCCTACTTTTAAACGCGCTACATCCTGATGTGAATAGCTGACCTCGTTGCTCATGTTCTGAGTTGGCAAAGGCTTGGTTTCATAATAAAAGAAACTTTCGGCCTGAATCTGTTCTGCCACACTTGGGCGGAAAATACGTGACACCCAAACATATAACAAAATATTTAAACCGAGCGCCCAAACCACCCCATGTGTGAGCGGGGCAAAAGATTCAAAGCCAAGCAAGGCTTCAGGGCGTAACCAGTTGATGCCCAAAGGCCCAAGCAGTAAAAACTCACGGGTAAAGTCGCTGAACTGACTTGGCAGGCTGCGTAAAATGGTCGGAAGCAGCAGGGTATAGGCCCACATCGCAAAACCAACAATTAAACCTGCATAAACGCCCTGTTTACTGCCACCGCGCCAATATAACCCCCCAATCAGGGCAGGGGAGAACTGCGCCACTGCACTAAAGGCCAACAAGCCAAACACAGAAAGTTGATCAATATCGTTAAAGAAGTTGAAGAACAGGAAACCAAGCAGCATCACCGCTAAAATACAAATGCGTCGGGTGAATTTCAGTACCAAAGGTAAGCGCTTGTCATGGCGTGAGAAAATGCCCATACGCCACAAGGCAGGCATGATCAGGTCATTACTCAGCATGATCGACAGTGCTACTGAAGATACCAATAACATTCCTGTCGAGGCGGAGAATCCTCCCAAGAATGCCAACAGCGTTAGCCAGTCTTGGTTATAACTGAGTGGTAAAGACAAAACTGCTACATCTGGGATGGCTAAATATTGCGGAGCTGCGTGTAAGGCCCAACTGGCAATTGGAACAATCGCGATGGTGGTTAAAATCAGATAAACGGCAAACCAGCGGCGCGCGCCACGAATATGCTTTTCATCGCGCAGTTCGACCACAGCAACGTGGAACTGACGTGGCAAACAAATAATTGCTAAGGCCGCCAATAAAGTTTGCACCCAAAAAGTTTCAGGCACACCAAACAGTTGTACTTCATGGAAGGTAATTGAAACATCATTGGCAATTTGATGAATATTGTCAGGTGCTTCAAATACAAAGAAGAAAGCCACCGCCAGCAAGGCAAATAGTTTGACAAAGGACTCAAAGGCAACCGCGAGCATTAAGCCGCCGTGTTGCTCGGTATTGGCAATTTGTCGAGTACCAAACAGCATCGCCAAAATAGCCAATAAACCTGTCAGGAATAACACTGCATTGGTGGTACTTTCAACATTGGTGCTTTGATCTAAAACCACTGCGGCACTGAGCGCAATTGCGCGTAATTGCAGAGCCAAATAGGGGATAATTGCAATCACCGCCAAAATTGTGACCAGTGATGCCAATGGCCCGCTTTTACCATAACGTGCAGCAACAAAGTCAGCAATCGATGAAATGGCGTGGTGTTGCCGTACTCGACCTAAACGTCGCCAAATATCATAACCAACAGCGACAAACAGCAATGGCCCTAAATAAATGGGTAAAAAAATGATCCCTTCACGAACGGCTGCGCCCGTTGCACCATAAAAAGTCCATGATGAACAGTACACCCCTAAAGTTAAGCTGAACATGAGCATGCGCCCACGCGTGCTTAAACGACTGGCGTGTTTTTCCCCATAGAAAGCACAGATAAAAAGTAATGCGATATAGAGGGCTAAAACCCCCATAATGAGCCAGCTGTTCATGATGCCTTAAAAGTATCGACAATAGGGCTATGATAGCCTATTCCATTGCCTTTGCGCTGAGGTTGATCATTTTTTTAGCGACCAAAGTCTAAATTGCAAATCGGCTCCAACATTGTTAATTTTAAGTTCGAAATAATTCGAATTAAAAATTTGCGTCTAAGGCAGGGCGCTTGAAGGAGCAGGTTATGGATGAGGTACAAGTAGAACGCATTCTACAAAACCCAAAATTCAAAGAAATGGTTCGCAGAAAAAGTAACTTAAGTTGGACATTAACAGCAATCATGTTGTTTGTGTACGTAGGTTTCATGCTTTTAGTGGGCTATAACAAAGAATTCTTATTGAGTTCAATTTCTGGCGGTGTGACGACTTGGGGTATTCCATTAGGTCTGAGCATTATCGTTTTATCTTTCATTTTGTGTGCTGTTTATTCATCAATTGCGAATGGCAAACTTGACCAATTGAACGAAGAAGCGATGCGTGAAGTTGAAGCAATTACACATGAGAAAGGAACGCACTAAGATGAAATGGAATTCATTGAAAGCACTGGCTGCGTCTACTGTATTAATGTCAGGTATGGCATTTGCAGGACCAGATTTAGGTGCAGCAGAACAGCAGCCAACCAACTGGCCTGCAATTATTATGTTCTTGATTTTCGTGGGCGCAACTTTGTTCATTACTAAATGGGCAGCGAAGCAAACTACAAGCACTAAGGACTTCTATACCGCAGGTGGTGGTATTTCAGGTTTCCAAAATGGTCTCGCGATTGCAGGTGACTATATGTCAGCAGCGTCGTTCCTGGGTATTTCCGCAATGGTGTTTATGTCAGGCTTTGACGGCTTGCTGTATTCACTTGGCTTCATGGTCGGTTGGCCAATCGTATTGTTCTTGATTGCTGAGCGTTTACGTAACTTAGGTAAATATAACCTATCTGACGTTGTATCGTTCCGTCTAGCTGAAAAGCCAGTACGTACCCTTGCAGCATTCAGTTCACTTGTTGTAGTTGCGTTCTATCTGATTGCACAGATGGTAGGTGCGGGCCAGTTAATCAAACTACTCTTTGGTTTGAACTACAACCTTGCTGTAGTAATCGTGGGTCTACTCATGATGGCTTACGTAATGTTCGGTGGTATGTTGGCAACAACTTGGGTACAGATCATCAAAGCGGTGATGTTACTTTCAGGTGCAACTTTCATGGCCTTCATGGTAATGAAAGGTGTGGGCTTCAGCTTCACTAACATGTTCGAGCAATCAATCCAAGTATTCTCTAAAGTACATGACTTGAGCTTGGCAGATGCTGCAAACATTATGGGTCCTGGTAAGTTAGCCTCTAACCCAATTGATGCAATCTCGCTTGGTCTTGCATTAATGTTCGGTACTGCAGGTTTACCACATATCTTGATGCGTTTCTTCACTGTAAAAGATGCAAAAGAAGCGCGTAAATCAGTTGTAGTTGCTACAGGTTTCATTGGTTACTTCTACCTATTAACGTTCATCATTGGTTTTGGTGCGATCCTTTATGTATCAAACAACCCACAATTCCTTGATGTTGCGAAAATGGCAGTTACTGGCAAGTTAGAACTTGTTGGTGGTAACAACATGGCTGCGGTGCACTTGTCTGACGCAGTTGGCGGTGACTTGTTCATGGGCTTCATTTCAGCGGTAGCATTCGCAACAATTCTTGCGGTTGTAGCTGGTTTGACATTGTCTGGTGCTTCAGCAATCTCTCACGACTTGTATGCTAACGTATTCAAGAAAGGTCAAACGACTCCTGAATCTGAACTTCGCATGTCTAAAATTGCAACTTTAGGCTTAGCAATCTTCGCAATGATCTTGGGTATTCTTTTCGAGAAACAAAACGTTGCGTTCATGGTAGGTTTAGCATTCTCTGTAGCAGCATGTGCAAACTTCCCAGTACTTGTATTGTCTATGTTCTGGAGAGGCTTAACGACTCGCGGTGCAGTGATTGGTGGTGTAGCAGGCTTAGCTTCAGCAGTAACCTTGATTGTATTGTCTAAAGCAGTTTGGGTAGATACGCTTCAAATTTCTGACACACCAATCAACCCATTTAACGGTCCTGCGATCTTTGCAATGCCACTTTCATTCTTCTGCTGCTGGTTGTTCTCTATCACTGACAACTCTGCGCAAGCACAAGCTGAACGTAAAGCATTCGATGCACAGTTCGTACGCTCACAAACTGGTATTGGTATCTCTGGTGCATCTGACCACTAAGGTCTGAAACACCTCAAAAAAGTCCCAGCAATGGGACTTTTTTTATGTCTGCCTGTTGGCTTGGGTAAGCATACCGATCAATATCTTGAGCATTTATGGATACGGTTATTGAGATATGCAATTTTGATACAGAGTGATTGCATTGCATGCGTAAATAAGCTGCTATGTTGGATGCAATATAAAAAGAATAGGCAGTAGATGTATGTACATATTAGACAATGTTTGGAAAAGATTTCGGGTCTTGCCTTCGGCATGGCTGTTGTTTTTGCAGTTTGTGATTTTGCTACTTTCACTCTTTTCACATCACAACATGCCCTACAAAGTCATCACTTGGATGGTGGGGGTATTGGTGTTGCTGCTCATTGCCAAAGTGATTAGACAAACGCCAATGTTGAGTATTTTGGGGCTCAGTTTTGTTTATGCAGCTTTGTTCTTTTCATTCTTTATTTTATTGGATGTGCGGCATTCTCTTATTTTGGTGATGAGTCATGCCTGTGAAGCTGCAGCCTATTTTAGCGCAGCCTATGGCTTATTGCGCTATATGTTCCATGACCGTTATTTAACCAAAGATGAACTGTTTGCTGCTGCAGCGGTATTTACTTTACTCGCCTGGGGTTTTGCCTTTTTATATAGCATCTGTCAAATTTTGATTCCGCAAAGTTTTCAGAACCCAAATGCTGCAGGTTTACAAAGCTGGCTTGATTTACTGTTTTTAAGTTTTAGTTTGCAGTCTGCGACAGGCTTATCTGATCTTATACCGATCAGTCCTGAAGCACGGGTGATTGCCATGTTGCAAATGTTCTGTGGCGTGATGTATTTGGCATTGATCGTGTCACGTTTAATCGCATTGCAGTACATTCGCCACTTACCGCATCATCACCATGATGATTCTTCGGATTAAATTGAGGATCAGTGTGTGATATTTCAGGTATAAAAAAGACGCTCAGAGGAGCGTCTTTTTTATATTCGGTGTCTAATATTCAATTAGAAACGGAATTTAGCGTTTAAGCCAACAGTTTGTGTGTCAACAGCTACACCTTCTGCATTCGCATTTACATAGCTTGCACCTACTGCAATTGCAGGAGTGATGAAGTAGTTTACGTTCGCGCCCCAAGCAGAATCGACAACAGAGTCAGCACTTGTTTCTACATAAGAAGCACCTACGCTAAGCGCTGGTGTTAAGTAAAGATCAGTTTTTAAGTTGTACATAGTGTCTTCACCATATACAAGACCTGCTTCAAAACCAACAGCCATATTGGTGCCGTCAATTGCACCTACGTATTTTGTACGTGCAGTGATTGCATCTTGGTCTTCAGCAATTGTGCCTGACTCAAGCGCTGCTTTAGCAACACCATTAGCAAGGATGTTGAACGCATCTAAAGAAGCTTGGTCTGCAACACTCGTATAACCTACAGCAACCAAGAAGTTAGGTGCAACAACTGCACCAAGTTCTAAAGCGTAACGGTCGCCGTTATCGTCTGCAAAACCAGTTTTATTGTCTACAATTGTGTGGCTATAAGAAGCACTTGCATACGCTGGAACCAATTGGGTTGGTACATACGCTTCAGCTTTAGCGCCATATACGTGCACAATGTCACGATCCCCAAACTCTTTGCTTTCACCATAGTTATACGCTAAAGCAATATTTGATGCTTGGTTTAAGAATGCAGCTTCAGCCAATGGACCTTTAGTTGCATCAACATTTTTGAAGTAGTAAGTACCTTGAAGGGCACCAGAAAAGTCCTGATCGTTTACTGTATTGTCGATGTATTCAGATTGACCTTGAACTTCGAATTGGTACGCTTGAGCACCGGTCATGGCTAATAATAATGCAGTGGCTAAACCGAGTTTTTTCATGATAGTTACCAGTTTTGTTAAAAATGGATGAAACATTGATAATTTTAGTGTAACAAATTATTAAGTCAATGAACTAAAAGGACTTTATTTAAGAATTAAGTCCAATTGACTTTGGTGTTTAAAAAATATTCAAATAAAATTTTTGCTGTCAACCTAAAAACTGTATGGATAACAAGTCGATATGTTCGTTTTTGCAACAAAAGTAGAAATAATAAGCAAAGCATTAATTGGGTTAATCGATAAATTTAATTGAAATTATCTGTAATAATAATTCTTGGAGAGTGAAGAATAACGGAAAAACTCACCTGTTTTAGGGTGAAATCATGATTTTTGGATAAAAAACAAACTAAAAATAAGGTCTGTTCAGAATAAATTTGAGTGAAATAGTTGGAATAATGTGAATTTAATCACATTAATTTTTAATATTTGTATAAAAATAAATCAGACTGGTTGACTAGGCTTTACATAAACTGTGATTTATTTCATAATTGCACCATGAAGTCCTACTACTTAAGTCGGGTTTGTAAATTATGTGACTTATCTCATAATTTAACCATCAAATCCTAAGCTTGGTTCATCCAGTAGTGCGATCTGATTCTCCATAATTGTTTGCTTTTTATCTGCCCAACTTTCCCCAAGGTTGGGTTTTTTTTTGCATGTGAAAACGCAAATGGTTTTGCGAAAATTGCACTGATATGGTGCAGTTTGAGTGTGTGATATGATCAAAACCCATAAAAAAATCCCAGTTTTCTTTCAAAAACTGGGATTTTTCGCCAAAATTTGCGGGTAAATTTAGTTTACTGCTGAGGAAAAACTAAACTCGCCCTAATGAGGTGCATTATGCACCCAAATGTTGCATCTGTAAAATATTTTCTGCATGCTGAAACATTATTTTTTGTATTTGTTGTTTTAAGAAAATCGGCACAGGGTATGGTTTTGGACGTTTTCTTGAATAAGATGCTCTAGTTAGACAGGTTTAAAATATCAGATCCAATTTAGCTATTATGATTTGGTGATAAAAACTAAATAATTCAAAATATAAGTGAATTAATTATCTTTTTTGTAAGTAATTTAAAGATTGCTCATGTAATATAATCGCCGATTAAGTGATCAAGTCCACGATTTTGCACAGTTATAATGACGTAGGTGAAACTTAGCATGATGATGAAATTGCGCACAGAGCATATCAGTCAGCGACTGTTGATCTCGATGATCATTATTATCGTGTCATTGCTTTTTATTTGCGTTCCTCTGATGGTGAATAGTTATCAGAGTTATCAAAAAACAAAACGTGCTTTAATTGAAATTTCTGTATTAGGCAAAGTGGCTGAACTGACCAATAGTATTTCGCGTGAACGAGCACCTGCAAACAAAGTCATGTCGAGTTCAGCAGCTGAATTTCAGCAAAATTTACAAGAATTGAAAGCGTACCGTGCTGGCGTGGATCAACAAGTAGAACAGACCATCAATATTTTAAGAAAAGAAGGTTTTATTATCCATGCGCATCATTTATCGCATCAATTAAAGACCGCTTTAGAACAAGGGCGTCAGGCGGTCGATGAATATGCAGCAACTCCACAGCATTTGCGTAGCTCTCAACAGATGGATCATGCGATTCAAAAAATGTTTGCGGCATGAGACAGTTCTCAGCATGTGCTGAAACACGTCATGCTCGATTCAGTGGCAAAAGACTCATCGGTATCGACCTATTATAGTGTGATTTTTGTTCTTTCAGATTTGCGTGATCAAGCGGGAAGGGTGGCATCCAATATTATTGCCGCGGTAACGTTTGCTGAAAAAATTCCTGAAACCAATTTGGCGAGCTCTTTGCAAACCCAACGCCAAGCTTATTATTTGTGGGATTTAATCCATACCATTTTGCCTGAAGCACATAAAATTCCTGAATATAATATTTTGCATGATCAATTAAAAAAGGAGTTTCTGGATGAGGGAATTCCTATCGTCAATCAATTGATTCAGCAAAGTATTGATGGGCAACCCTCTTCATTGACAGGCACTGAACTCACCCAAAAAATGGTGGAAATTCAACACTGTGGTCAGTTTGCAGTCATTTATATTAGCGCACAGTTTGCAGGTTGCGCACAAAGATTATCATCAAGCTCAGCGTATTTTCATTTTAACCCTAGTAGCGTCAATTATTTCGTTATTGGCTGCTATTTTCACCATGGTCTATGCGCGCTCAAAGGTCTTTATTCCTTTAATTCAGGCACGCAGCCAAATTTTACGTTTGGCAGCTTATGAAGATGAAGCTCAAGGGACGCAAAATCCAGACAAGGTAACGCTCTTAGAGGCCATTCAAAAATTAAAACAACGCCTAGAGCAGCGTGATATTTTAGAATTTCAGCTGCGTAATATTGCCAATACCGATGCCTTAACCGGCGTTTCCAACCGTTTGGCGCTTGAGGAATACATCAAATATTTAGAACATCGACCTGAAAAATTGAGCAAAACTGGTCTGATTATTATGGATGTGGATAAATTCAAACACATTAACGATACCTTCGGGCATGTGGTAGGTGACCAAGCTTTAAAATGTATTGCCGATACTCTCAAAGCGCATGTCCGTGCCTCAGACTTGGTGGTGCGTTATGGTGGCGATGAGTTTTTGGTTTTGATTGAGCAAATAGAATTTACTGAGGCGCTGTATTTGGCAGATAAATTGCGCTGCCATATTGTGAATCAAGAAATTTTTATTCCAGAACTGAATGATTATATTCAAGTGTCGGTCAGTGCTGGCGTGGCGGTGGGTGCTGCGTCATGGAGCAGATTGTTGGAAAAAGCCGATAAACACTTATTTAGAGCCAAAGCACGTGGGCGCAATGCCGTTGCTGGTGACTAAGTCACAGTAATTGATCCATGAGCATCTCCGAAGTGATAAAAAGCCTAGAGTGAAAGATTCAGCACAAGTTTGTGCTGAATCTGTATTTAAACTTGAATGGGCTTAAAAACTGAAATAATAGACCTCTTGCAAAAATCATTTTTTAATCAATTCCATGTTGTAAATTGCAGCAATCAAATTAAGGCGTAAACCCATGCGTTTACGCCGATTGCGATAACGTTCAGCAAGAATTCTAAAGGTCTTTAATTTACCATTTACGTGCTCAATTCGGATACGTCGTTTTCCAATTTCACGATTGATTTGCTTATGTAACAGCGTCAATGGCTTATTTTTGCTTGATTTAAAGGGAATAAGGCAGTTCACTCCTAGTCGATTCAAACCTTGATAGCCTTTATCTACAAGCAACAATGCCTTGAATTTTTGTTTTTTACGCTGTTTTTTGAATAATTGAAAATCATGCACACTGCCTTGTGCAATGGCTGTTGATATAATCTGACCAGTTTTGTAGTGAATCGTCAGCTGAGCTTTGATCGTATGACGCTTTTTCTTGCCGCTATAGTACTTTTTCTGTTTTTTTTGGACGTTCTATCGTCATTTCCGTGGCATCAATCACGATAACCTCCCAATCTACACCTTCGCCTTGTGGTAACTTTTTAGGTAAATGAAATTTATCGGATTTTATTAAAAGGTTTTCAATCTTTTGAATAATACGTGAAGCACTTGACTCATGGATACCATAGGTCATCGCAACATGGAAAAGTGTGCGATATTCACGCCAATAGCTTAAGGTCATCAATAGCTGATCTTCAAGCGAAAGGATTGAGGGTCTTCCTCGTCGACTATCACTTTGAGCGGCGCTCAATACTTCAAGCATTTCTGCAAAAGTTGAAGGTTGTATTCCGACAAGTCGTTTAAACTGCTGGCTTGGCAGTGTTTTTACTTTTGAGTAGTTCATGCAACAATGATAACCGAATATGGCTTATTGATCGGTACGAAAAATAATCACTAAATTGGTCGTTTTTTGATTTATGCAAGAGATCTAATCTATTTTAGCCTTTTAACATCGGTTTTAAGAATTTTGCGGTATGTGAAATTTTAGATTTTGCGACAGTTTCAGGTGTGCCTTCGGCAATGATTTGTCCACCGCCTGCACCACCTTCAGGGCCTAAATCGACAATCCAGTCTGCAGTTTTAATCACATCTAGGTTGTGTTCAATCACCACAATGGTATTACCCTTGTTGCGTAGCTCATGCAGGATGTCGAGCAATTTGGCAATGTCATGGAAGTGCAAACCAGTGGTCGGTTCATCCAGTACATACAGGGTTTTGCCTGTATCTCGTTTGGCCAGTTCACGCGCCAGTTTTACGCGCTGTGCTTCACCGCCAGATAAAGTTGTAGCTGATTGACCAAGGCGGATATAACCCAAGCCAACCTGATTTAACGTTTCCAACCGACGATGAATCACAGGAATGGCATCAAAGAAATGCATGGCATCTTCAACGGTCATTTCCAAAACATCAGAAATATTGCGACCTTTATAACTGACTTCCAAAGTTTCGCGGTTATAGCGTTTACCATGACAGGCATCGCAAGGCACGTACATATCTGGCAAGAAGTGCATGGCAACTTTAATCATGCCATCACCCTCACAAGCTTCGCAGCGTCCACCTTTAACGTTAAAGGAGAAGCGTCCTGCTGCATAGCCACGTGCTTTAGCTTCAGGGGTTTGCGCAAACAGCTCACGAATTGGAGTGAACAAGCCTGTATAGGTCGCGGGGTTCGAGCGTGGCGTTCGCCCAATCGGGCTTTGGTCAATATCCACCACTTTATCTAAATATTGCAAACCATCAATCGAGTCGAATTTTTCTGCGGTTAATGTAGTTGCGCCATTTAATTGTGTTGCAGCCAAAGGCAACAAAGTACGGTTAATTAGGGTGGATTTTCCTGAACCCGACACGCCTGTGACACAAGTCATTACCCCTAAAGGCAAAGTGAGATCCACTTTTTTCAGGTTATGTCCTGCTGCGCCCATTAGCTTAATTTGTTGTTCGGGATGTGGCGGTTGGGTGCGCGTTTTCGGCACTTCAATTTTTAATTTGCCCGATAAATACTGCCCTGTTAGGGAGTCTGCATGTTCGGCCAGTTCTGCATAGGTGCCTTCGGCAATAATATGTCCACCATGCACACCTGCACCTGGGCCAATATCAATAATATGGTCGGCAGCGCGAATCGCATCTTCATCGTGTTCTACCACCAACACCGTGTTACCCAAGTCACGTAAACGAATCAGGGTTTCCAACAGGCGATCATTGTCACGCTGGTGCAAGCCAATTGAAGGTTCATCTAGCACATACATCACGCCCATAAGCCCCGCACCAATTTGAGATGCCAAGCGGATACGTTGTGCTTCACCGCCTGAAAGAGTTTCGGCGGAGCGTGACAGACTTAAATAATTCAAACCCACCGACACTAAAAAGTGCAGACGTTCACGAATTTCTTTAAAGATTTTATCTGCGACTTCACCTTTAGCCCCTTCAAGATTTAAGCCTTGATAGTAGTCTTCGGCATCGCCAATCGACATTTGGGTAATTTGAGCAATGGTTTTGTCTTTCACGCGGACATTACGAGAGATTTCATTTAAACGTGAACCACCGCAGGCATCACAGGCAGCATTAGATAAATACTGCGCCAAATCATCACGTACATAATTACTTTCGGTTTCACGGTAACGACGTTCTAAATGCGGTAACACGCCTTCAAACGCAATCACACGTTTATGGTGGCGTCCACGTTCATCAGTATAGCTCAGGTCAATTTTGTCTTTACCTGTGCCATACAGGAATTTCTTTTGTGTCACGCTGTCCAGCTGATTCCATGCCGTATCGAGTGAGAGTTCATAATGTGCCGCGACTTTTTCCAGCATGCTGTAATAATACGGACGCTGTCTGTCCCAGCCGCGAATTGCGCCCTGACTAATCGACAGTTCAGGGTTTGGAATCAATTTTTCCGCACTGAAATGGCTACGTGTCCCCAAACCATCACAAGTTGGACAAGCGCCAAAAGGGTTGTTAAATGAGAACAGGCGCGGTTCAAGTTCTGCCACGGCACGGTCACATTGCGGGCAAGAGTGCTTGGCCGAAAAAATACGATCAGGTTGTTCCGCATTCATCCACGATAAAATGGCTAAATCGCCACCTAAACGCAGTGCAGTTTCAAAGCTTTCGGCAATACGGTTGCCCAAATCATCTCGGACTTTAAAACGGTCTACCACCACTTCAATGGTATGTTTTTTCTTTTTATCGAGTTCTGGTGGTGGGTCAATGTCCATGACTTCGCCATCAACTCGGGCGCGTACAAAACCCTGACTTTGTAGCTGTTCAAACAGATGCACATATTCGCCTTTACGCTCACGAATCACAGGCGCGAGTAGCATTAAGGCAGTGCCTTCTTCCAGTGCTTTTACAGCATCGACCATTTCTGAAACAGTTTGCGCCACCATTGGTAAATCATGTTCAGGACAGTAAGGTGTGCCGACACGTGCATACAGTAAACGCAAATAGTCGTAAATTTCGGTAATGGTACCCACGGTTGAACGCGGGTTATGGCTGGTCGATTTCTGTTCAATGGCAATTGCGGGACTTAGACCTTCAATCGAGTCGACTTCAGGTTTTTCCATTTGCGATAAAAACTGGCGTGCGTATGCAGAAAGCGATTCGACATAACGACGCTGTCCTTCGGCATAAAGGGTATCAAACGCCAGTGAAGATTTTCCTGAACCAGATAAACCCGTAATTACCACAAATTTATCGCGTGGAATATCAAGGTTCACGTTTTTTAGGTTATGGGTACGTGCACCTCGAATACGGATATGACTTTGGCTCATAAAAACTTCTCGATATTTTGCAAATGAAAAACCTATATATGATAGCGCATGAAAATTGTTCAAGTGTTATTTTTCATGCTTTATCGGTCATGGCTTGTCGCACTGTATGGAGTGATCCCCATACGGTGCGTGAGGGCGGCCGTTAAGCTTGATCTAAACCCGGCCACTGACGTTGATGATAGGCGCTATCCCAGAATAACCATTCCAGTTCTGCAGCTTTGGTGTAGGCGTGGTGCATTTTTTCAAGGGTATCGGCATCACAGCGCGCAGCAACACGGTCTATGGTTTGAATCACATTATTGACTGCGGTGTGGAATTCCTCGCCCGAATAGGTATCGACCCATGCCTGATACGGATTATTCGGTGCAGAATTATTGACGATATCTTTACCAACTTCGGCATAAATCCAGAAACATGGCAGTAGTGATGCCAATACCACAGGATAGCTTTCTGACCATGCGGTTGCGACTAAATAAGAAGTGTAGTGATGACAGGCAAGGGTCAGCGGAGTACTTTCAAATTCCTGTTTGGAAATATCAAACTCTTGCATAAAGCTGTCATGTAAGGTACGTTCCACCACAATTGCGATTTTGGCGGCATCTGCGAACTGAATAATATCATCTGCATCAAAAGCTTTAGCCGCACAGACGGCCAGTGCACGCCCGTAGGCAATTAAGTAATGTGAATCTTGAATCACATAATGTGCAAAAGCAGCTTTACTTAAGGTGCCTTGTGCCAACTCCTGATTAAATGGTAAAGCGAGCGTCTTGTGATAAAGGGCAAGGTTACGTTGCCAAGCGTCTTGAGAAAAGCGCATCCTAAATTCCTAATATGTCGTTGCATTTCACTATAGCAGTTTGGGAATGAAAAACACGGTTTTCACGGTATCTGATCGGGAAACCAAAAATCATACGAAGAATTTTGCCGAAGTTGAGGAAAAAGCGTCATAATTGCAGCATAAAATTTTACATTCTCAGTTTTTGTCCGATTTAAAATTCGGGCAATTCAATTTTCAGAATTTTTGTATCTGTTAAAGCTTAATCAAAACTGTACTTTGCGTTGATGGTACAGATTCGGCAGATGAAAAGTTCAGATCAAAATATAGTGATAGGTCGTTTCTCATGATGAAACATTTTGGTTTCTCAATCGTATTTTCGATTGTGTGTCTTGCGCTATCTGCATACTGGGGCTATACCCATGGCCCAGAAGCAGGTGTGCAAACCATGCTTACCGCACTAACCATTACCGCAATTTTGGCGATTATGGAAGTGTCGTTGTCGTTTGATAACGCGGTGGTGAATGCGTCAGTGCTGCGCGGTTGGGATCATTTCTGGAAAATGCTGTTTTTAACCGTGGGGATTATCATTGCAGTTTTTGGTATGCGTTTAATTTTCCCTGTAGTCATTGTGGCGGTCACTGCCGATATGGGCATGATGGAAGTGGTGCAACTGGCATTGAATGATCCGAAGCAATATTCGGCTAAACTGATGGCACATCACCCTGAAATTGCTGCTTTTGGTGGCGCATTCTTGTTGATGGTTTTCCTAAACTTTTTCTTGGATGATGAAAAAGACACGCACTGGTTTAGATGGTTTGAGCGTCGTTTGAGCAATCTGGCAAGCGTGCCTGCCATGTCGGTATTTTTGGCCTTAGTGACTTTGTTAATCATGGCGGCCAATGTGGTGGAAGATAAGCGCCTTGTGGTGACGATGGCGGGTATTTGGGGCATCGTGATTTATATTGGCGTACAAGTGCTGAGTCACATGTTGGGCGGTGAACCAGAGGTCGATGAACAGGGCAATGCTGTGCGTCATGACGAAAATGGCGTACCGACAGGCGTGGTGAAAGCGGGTATTGGGGGCTTTTTATATCTGGAAGTGCTAGATGCCTCGTTCAGTTTTGATGGTGTCATTGGTGCATTTGCAATCACCTCTGATGTGGTGATCATCATGTTAGGCTTGGCGATTGGTGCAATTTTCGTGCGTTCGATGACGATTTATTTAGTCGAAAAAGGCACGTTGGATGCCTATATTTACCTTGAACACGGTGCGCACTATGCGATTGGTGCGTTGGCCTTTATTATGATTGCCAGCGGTACAGGCTTGCATGTGCCAGAAGTGGTGACAGGTTTAATTGGTGTTGCCTTTATTGTTTGGGCGGTGATTGCATCTATTCAATTTAAAAAACGTCAGGCAAAAGCGGGTTAATGCTATGGTGATGCCCGTTGCTGTATTGCCGCGAAATTACAGAGCAATACGGTGATGAAGACTGTATAAAATATAAATTTGGGTGCACAACGTTGCGCCCTTTTTTATTGAAAAAGTAGGGTCTGTTGAATAAACATCGGGAAAAATCAGCATCCTTAAGCTGAATGTTGTAGGATATCTGCAAATTCAAAATTATTTAGTTTTAGTCGATTGATATGATGAATGCCTTAGAACGCCGCTCGACCTTTGCTTTAAGCAGTATTTTTGCATTGCGCATGTTGGGTCTGTTCATGATTATTCCTGTATTTTCAGTAGCAGGGCAGTCATATCAATACTCAACTCCTGCACTGATTGGTCTTGCCGTTGGTGTTTATGGACTCACCCAAGCCATTTTACAAATTCCGTTTAGCTTAATTGCAGACCGTTATAGCCGTAAGCCATTGGTGGTTTTTGGCTTATTACTGTTTGCTTTGGGTGGTGCAATTGCAGCCATGTCTGACACCATTTATGGCGTGATTATTGGTCGTGCCATTGCAGGTGGTGGCGCAGTATCTGCCGTGGTGATGGCATTACTGGCCGATGTGACCCGCGAAGAAAACCGCATGAAAGCCATGGCGGTGATGGGGATGAGTATCGGTATGTCCTTTGTGGTGGCCTTTAGTTTAGGGCCATGGCTTACGGGCTGGGTTGGTATTTCAGGGTTATTTTGGGTCACCACAGTGATGGGACTAGCAGCGATTCTCATGTTGTTATTGGTGCCTAAAGTCACGCGTCATCATCGTAATTTTCAGCAAGGCTATATCACTCAGTTAAAGCAAGTCCTGAAAATGGGCGATTTAAACCGTCTGCATGTATCGGTATTTACCCTACATTTATTGCTGACTGCCATGTTTATTTATGTGCCTTCGCAATTAATCCAATTTGCCGATATTCCTTTGCAGCATCATGGTTGGGTGTATTTGCCATTGTTGTTGGTCAGTCTGTTCGTGGCATTTCCAAGCATTGTTTTGGCAGAAAAATATCGCAAAATGCGTGGCATTTTCCTGACCGCGATTGCAGGTATTATTTTAGGGCTGTTGGTGCTGATTTTCGGGTTTGAATCGAAATACATCCTTTTATTGGGTTTGGGTTTATTCTTTATTGCCTTTAACGTTATGGAAGCCTTATTACCTTCGTGGTTGTCAAAGGCTGCACCAATTCAATCTAAAGCCACCGCGATGGGTGTAAATGCCAGCAGTCAGTTTTTGGGTGCATTCTTTGGTGGGATGATTGGCGGACAATTATTGATGCTCAACCACACCGCAATGGGTTGGAGTATTTTGACCGCGATTGCTATAATTTGGCTATTCGTTAGTTTTGGATTGGCGCAGCCGCGCTATCTTTCGTCTTTGGTGTTGCGTTTGCCTGAGAACCGAGAAACAGATGAATGGACTTCTCAACTTTTGGCAATTCGTGGTATTGAAGAGGTCGTGGTGATGTCTGACCAGCAAGTGGCTTATGTGAAAGTGGATAAACAGCAAATTGATGATGCTGCGCGACAACAATTAACGCACTTGTTTGGGAAAGAGGTAGCCATTTAAGCATAACTCTTATAAAGTAAATAATAGAAACAAATAGGAAGAAAACGTCTAATGCGTGGTGTAAATAAAGTCATTTTAGTGGGTACTTTAGGTCGTGATCCTGAAACAAAAACTTTCCCAAATGGTGGTTCTCTCACTCAATTTTCTATCGCAACCAGTGATGTCTGGACAGACAAAAACACAGGTGAGCGTAAAGAGCAAACAGAGTGGCATCGCATTGTTTTACATAACCGTTTAGGCGAGATTGCACAGCAATATTTACGCAAAGGTTCTAAAGTATATATTGAAGGTTCATTGCGTACGCGTCAGTGGACAGACCAAAATGGTCAAGAGCGTTACACCACTGAAATTCGTGGCGATCAAATGCAAATGCTCGACTCTGCTAACCGTGGACAATCTGACCAGCAAGATGGTGGCTTTGCTCAACCACGTTTTAACAATAACCAAGGCGGTTATGGCAATCAGAACCAAGCTCCAGCCACAGGTTATGCGAATCAAAATCAAGGCGGTTTTAACCAAAATCAGGGTGGTGGCTATGCCAACAATAACCCAAGTGGTTTTGCACCGAAGCCACAAGCTGCGCCTGCAACCGCACCTGCAGATTTAGATGATGATTTGCCGTTTTGAGACATACTAGAGATAGCCATTTGATTCAAAATGGAAAATCATCATCCAAACCCTTTGTTTCGACAAAGGGTTTTTTATGCAGATATTTAGCAAATATCTATTTTCTCGATTAAATTTCAAACTATGATAGGATTTATAATTCATAAATCCGATTATTTTTATAAAAAAACACTGTTTTACCGATTCTTTCGATTTTCGTATTCTAGCTACACAAGATAAGCAATCCCCGAAACGAATTGAGGAGTCATCCATGAGTTTAATCAATACCCAAGTCAAAGCATTTAACGCAACCGCTTACCACAATGGTCAATTTATTGACGTATCTGAGCAAGACTTTATTGGTAAATGGTCAGTGGTGTTTTTCTACCCTGCAGATTTCACCTTTGTTTGCCCAACTGAACTTGCCGATTTAGCCGATCAATATGCTGAATTCCAAAAAATGGGTGTGGAAATTTACTCAGTATCTACAGACACACACTTTACCCATAAAGCATGGCACGACACCTCAGAAGAAATTAAAAAGATTCAATATCCAATGATTGGCGACCCAACTTGGACATTGTCTAAAAACTTTGAGGTGCTGATTGAAGCAGAAGGTTTGGCAGATCGTGGTACTTTCGTGATTGACCCTGAAGGTAAAATCCAAATTGTAGAAATCAATGCAGGCGGTATTGGTCGTGACGCGCAAGAGTTGTTGCGTAAAGTAAAAGCAGCGCAATATGTGCATGCACACCCTAGCGAAGTTTGCCCTGCCAAGTGGAAAGAAGGCGATGCAACCCTAGCACCATCTATTGATTTGGTGGGTAAAATCTAATCGAATCATCGCACTCAATTTTAAAAATCCAGAACCTCGCTTCTGGATTTTTTATGCTCATGATTTGTTTAACCATGTATAAGTTTCAGCAAGATTATTCCATTCTTGCAATGCTGTATGCCAAATTTGCACTAGGTTGTGGTGCGATGAGCGATTAAGATCAAAACATCTATTCTCCTAGCAATAGGTGTAACACATGAAAAAAATAATCGGTTTATATCGCAACCAAAACATGCATTGGGTGGGCGATGGTTTTCCAGTCAAAAATCTATTTTCTTATGACCGTTTAGGGCAGGCGATCAGTCCATTTTTACTCTTGGATTATGCAGCGCCGTATCATTTTGATGCGACTACCGCACAACATGGTGTTGGTTCGCATCCACATCGCGGTTTTGAAACGGTGACACTTGCCTATCGGGGCGAAGTGACGCATAAAGATTCGGCAGGTGGTGGTGGCACCATCAAAACAGGCGATGTGCAGTGGATGACAGCAGGTGCGGGTGTGGTGCATGAGGAATTTCACTCCAAAGACTATGCAGCACAAGGCGGATTGTTTGAAATGGTGCAGCTTTGGGTGAATTTGCCTGCCGCAGACAAAATGACATCGCCACGTTATCAAGCCATTGAATCTCAAAATATTCCGAAAATTGAGTTTGAAAATCAGGCGGGGCATTTACGCATTATTGCAGGTCAGTACGCAGAGCAATCTGGGCCTGCCAGCACCTTTAGCCCTGTCAATGTTTGGGATGGACAATTGAAAGCTGCACAGACCCAAGCGCTGCATGTGCCGGTAGATCACAATGTATTTTATACTTTAGAATGCAATACACATATTTCAGAGCTTATTTTTATATTGATGGTCTATTTTGTTGATGTTTCATCCATATAGACTGACATTTAAAAATATTTTTGTGAATTAAAATAAAAATTTAAAATTATAAGTCTTAGAAAATTTAGTATAAAAAACAATGCTTCTCTAAAGTTTTCTAGTTTAAGGAATACCTCATGGCTCAAAGCTTTGCAACGCATCATTCCATGACCAATCATGGTGGAATCATCCTTGCCAATCAAATGCGTGTTTCTCAAATGGGAAATTTATTTTTAGTGGCGGGTAATGGACATTTCTGCCCTAAGTGCCAGCGTTGGTCCACAATTATAAAAAGTCACGATCATATTCTTTTTGATGACAAAGCCGTGGGTTATGTCGGGGATCAATTGACGTGTGGCGCAAAAATTTTACCGAAACAGTTTCATGTGGTGGGTGGGATTTAAAGCCAATTATGAACATCCAAACACCGAAAAACTTCATTATCTAGCAGCTGATTACGATAGATTAAGCTTTTTCCGCACTCACCTGCACATATTTAATCCAGCCATCCGCATAGAGCTTGGCACATAAACGTGCGGTCATGGCAATTTTAAACCAGTCTGTATCTCGCGTTTGTACTCGATGCTTGAGATGCTGATTCACATAGTCAGCAAAACCCGCCAAAACTTGTGCCGACAAATCTTCCACCTGAATCTGTTTAAATTCAAACTGTTCTAAAACCGCTCGAAGCTGACTTTCAGACATCAGATCTTTAAAATTGACAGCGGCAGATTTTAATAAGGCACGATATTGCAGCTGTTTGAACGCATTCGTTGGCGCTTGTTCTGCCCAAATTAAATAATGAAAGCCCAAACGTCCATTTGAATTCAAAACCGCACTGACCTGACTTAAAAATGAATTCAAATGACTGTGATATGCTGCATCGATACAGAACACCACATCAAAACGTGGTTGTGGAAAAAGTGCTTTTAAATTTAAAAATGAAGCAGCGTGAATTTTAATATTTGAATTTAAATGTTGTCGAATCGACTGCACATGATGATCTTGTAGCTCAACAGCTTCAAGTCGTTGTATTTGATAGTGTTCCAACCAATATTTAAGACTGGCACCTTGCCCACAGCCTAAATCCAGTACAACATCTTTTGAATTTAAATGCACTGCTGCGGCCAAATGCGCTGCTAAATTTTGACATGCAGCGGGATAATCAGATCCCACTGCATCTGACCAATAACCTAAATTGCTCCACGGCAGTGCGGAAGTATCTCCCAAATATGCCGCTTGAATGGCATATTTATGTTTTGGAAAATGCTGTCGTATCGCCTGTTGCCATTTCACACTGACTCAGTCTAATTCAAAAAAGAGGGGCTGTTGATAATTCATCTATGTTTGCGACAACGCATATTTTTTAGCTGATATAAGGCATGAGGCAGGAAATTTAGTCATTCTAAATGACTGACTCATAACGCAATAGCAGCAAAAAATATGCTTGTCCTGAAAGGCTGTGGCTAAAACTTTCTCAGATTGCGTTATGAAACTTGGCAATAGTCTCGCTATTCCCTGCGTTTCATGCCTGATCTGCTCAGTTTTAGCCTACAGCACAAACCATTTATGAAATATCAACAGACCCTAAACTTAATAACCTAATTGCGGCGCAACCTCAACTTGTGGTTTTAAATCAATAAACGGTAATGGTGCACCAAAAATTTCTGCAATATGCATAGCGGAAGTCACTGCAGATTCTAAAATTGGTAAACCATCGCACGACCATGAACCGCAGAAGAACACTTTACGATTGTCTTGGTGATGGCGCTGCTGCAACTCTTTGTTTAATGCCACTGTCTTTGAATCCACCACAGCGCGGGTTAAAGTTACCGTTGAAATGATCTTTTTCGGATCAATTGGTGTAACTGGACGCCATGTTTGGAACACTGGCGATTTACCGACCAAAGTTGGTTCGATCGAGTTAAGCCATACCGTAAATTGCTGACGAGTAAATTTACGATCCATCATATAACTTAAAACAGACCAATCTTTACGTTTTGGCGGCATCACCGTTTGATCAGTGTGAATCACCAAATCACCCTGCTCGAATTTGAACTGTTTAAGCAATTCAATATCTTCTGCAAATTGTTGATTGTCCAAGAAGTCTTGGACTTTAGTGGTTGGCGTTGCAATCACCACACGGTCAAATGTTTGCGACTGACCCTCAGAATTTTCAACAATTACACCATCTTCTTGTTGATGAACACGAGTAATCGCTGCACCACTTTGAATATTAATACCTTCAATCAACTTATCAACCAATGCAGGCGTGCCACCTTGTAAACGCAATAATGCATCACCATCAGTCAATTGGCGTAAAAATACCAACAATGGTTTTGCTGGCCATTCACCAATGGTTTTAGGGTCACAAGTACAAATGGTGTAAAGCACTGGCATCACTGCACCATGCCAAAACACTTCTTCAATTTCGTTACGGTTGATAAATTCCGCAAGGGTAATGTCTTGGTTTTTAGATTTGAAAAATTTAGCGATGGCTGTTTTTAACTGCAACATGCCTTTTACCAAACGCCAGCCGTATTGTTGTATGCCTTTACGGTTGTTAATGATTGGGAAATTACCAATACGGGTACGGCTTGTGGTCAGCCAAGTTTCGGTACGATCTTCAAATAACCAACTGCACGCCATATAAGTACGCACAGGATAAGTTTTAATGCCTAAATGTGTGGCCAAGCTGAGGGTGTTTTTCCACAAATGTGGGTTCATGACCCGTAACGGCGCATCAATTAAACCATCCTCAAATTCGATGCTATGACTGTCCATTCCACGACCAGGCAGCGCCTCAAAAATTGTAATGTTATGCCCTGCATCTTTAAGAATTCTTGCGGTAGCCAGTCCAGCCATACCACTACCGATCACTGCGATATCCAAACCGATCATCCATCTTTTTACATACTTTATGAAATTATGAACCATGCCTAAGGAAAATGAGCTATTAAAAACTACCAGATTGTGTACTTTTCACAGAGAAACAACACAAAGTACATTGGCAATATGATTACATTTTTTAACAATCAGAAAGTGCTTAAATAAGCCTTAGAATTTATTTATATTATTTCTTTAATACTATAAATAGTGTTCTAAACCATGTAGATAAATTCACCAATTTTATAATTTTCGTTTTACAAATAAATCTCTAAACGCTATGATACCAAGCACAAAAATAATAACTACATCACATATAATTATCATAAGGAATATGATCAATCCGCTAAAACTAGAAATTTGACAGCGCCAGAACAACAAAAGCCTCGGTCGGGACATCGACATGAGGCTTTTTTCTTGGCTAAGATTTTTTAAAGCTTAACCCGCTTGATGTTGAATCGGAATTTCACCAAACTTGCCTTGATTAAAATCTTCAAAAGCTTGAATGATTTCCTGCTTGGTATTCATGACAAATGGACCATAGCCTTGAATAGGTTCATTTAATGGCTTGCCTGTCAGCACTAAAAATTGCGTATCTTGCAGTGCTTCAAGCTGAATTAACGCTTCGCCATCTTGAGCAAATAACACCACTGAGTGATCTTGCACAAGTTGACTGCCATTGACCCGCACTTCACCTGCCAACACCACCAATACATTTAACAAGCTAAAAATCACAATCCCGTATTGCGGTTAAAGTTTTGCAGATAGATAGACGCCCTGAATAAATTGGAGATTCGGGCAGCATGAGTAAGATAAAAATATACGTTTATAAAAACAAAAAACCTCATAAATTTTTAATTTATGAGGTTTAATATGGTGCCGGCACACGGATTCGAACTGTGGACCTACTGATTACAAGTCAGTTGCTCTACCAACTGAGCTATGCCGGCGTTGTGTAGAGAATTTTACAGAATTTTTACGTGTGCGCAAGCCAAAAAGTAACCGTTTAATGCATGGCATAGATTTTTTGCAGATTTTGTATGCAGGGTTTTGGCGCGTTACAAACGAGGAAATCACACAGAAGATTTTGTAGGAAATGAGCCCAGCGGGTGGGCTCATTGAAGAAAACAACCTGAAATGAGGTGTGAAAAAGCGATTATTTATTTCTTAAGATACGATCTAAATCCTGTGCACATTCTTCTAAGGTAAAGGCCATATCAAGTTGCATTTGTGGTTTGAGTTCATTTGCGAGCGTTCTCCATTGTTCAATTAGGCGAATGGCTTTTTGAATCTTATGTTTGTTGATGTCTTTGGCGATGGTAGGCGTGTATCCTCCACGTTTAGCATTTTTAATTTGTTTGACATAATTTTGGCTGTTATTCATGTTCGCTGTTCCTTAAAATGTAGTCAAACATAGTCAAGGACTAATTCGCACTCTGTTAATGTCTTGTTGCCAAGCGTGTAACTAGAGCCTGAGTCGGTCAGTTCCGACTTGTAGCGGTCAGTCCGTTCTTG
>NZ_JAYFSK010000030.1:0-32419 GCF_041464035.1 Acinetobacter sp. AL9
AATGGCAGTGTGTGGAGTGCGGTACGCTCCATGATCGGGATGTAAATTCCGCACTGAATATTCTTGCGCTCGGGCATGAGCGTCTAGCAGTAGGAATCTCCGTCCTTTAGGTCGGGGAGGATGTCAAATTTCTGAGATGCTCAAATGAAGTGCAACGGATATGACATGAATTTGAAATTACTTAGCTTTGAAATATGATGCTACGCCCAAATAACCAACATTGCCGCAAGCACGACCAATCCCAATCCCCAATGATCGGTACGGGCAAGTTTTTCTTTAAAGAAATACGCTGAAATAAGTAAGCTGAATAATATTTCAATTTGTCCGAGTGTTTTCACAATCGCCACAGTTTGCATACTCATGGCACTAAACCAGCCCAGTGATGCTAAAAAACTGCAGACGCTCACTTTAAAAGTTAATCCAACCCGCTGCCACATGGCATATAAGGTATGTCGTTTAAATATACCTAAAAAAGCCAATAAGATAAAACATTGTAAGCCAATGACCCACACCAAAACCCATGCAGCACGGTGAATAAACGGTAAGAAATCCAGCTCTAGACTGGCTTCACGCACCAATAAAGAAGTCACCGCAAAGCTGAGTCCACTACCGATTCCAATGGCTAAAGTTGTGAATGAAAAATCACTACGTTGATTGCCTTTACTCAGTAGAAATACCGCAATACCGCCTATCGCAACACCTAACCAAGCCAATGCGCTTAAATGTTCTTGTAGGAAAATCACGCCTACAATTGCGGCTAAAACTGCTTCACTTTTGGCAAGTCCGACACCCACCGCATAATTTTTCTGTTGAAACAGTTTTACCATTAAAGCTGTGGCTAAAATCTGACACACTGCTGCAATAATGATATACAGCCAAAACATCGAACTAAAATGCAGTTTTGCTTGTACAGGCTGCTGCCATTGTAAAATGCTTAAATACGCCAGTGCAAAAGGCAAGGCAAAAATAAAACGTGCCAAAGTCACGCCATAAACATCTACACTTGTGCTGAGTTGTTTTTGAAAGGCATTGCGCCATGCCTGCATAAATGCAGCCATTAAGGTAAAGAGCACCCAACTCGAAATCATTGCAACCACAAATGCTTTACTGATAAAGTTATAATTTACGCCTATTCCGTTATTTTTGCGATCTTTATTGCTTTTGAGTTATGCGCTTACGATCTCTTTTATAAACAAAAAAAACATTCATTAAAATTCAAATGAATGTTTTTCATATCTTGAAGCGATTATAGGTGTGCTGTTATTCAAAAACTGTTTAGAACTTATCTAAATTCACCACAACAGCCACGCCGATACAAAATAAAGCTACATACACGGTAAACCAAATAATCATGTGCTTAAATGCTTTGTCTGAAATACTGCTATCGGCATATTTCTGTGGTTTGCGTGAGTTATCTTCTTGCATATCGACTCCAATTCTAGCCAGATTATGGGGATATACAGATTATGTAAAATTCTAAAGCATTGCTGTAGATACAAAATATTCATTAAAAACTATAACAGTTGATTTTAGATACATGCCAATCTGTTATAAAAAAAGAAATTATTTAATGTTTTAAACCTAAAAATAGATCAAAATAAGTAACAGCTGCAAAAAATGCTTGAGTCATACCATGTATAAATCTGAACAATTGGCGTTGAACATTCGGCAACTCATTGAAAATGGTGCATGGAAAGCACATAGCAAGTTACCTTCGTTAAGAGAACAATCACAAATCAGTGGTTATAGCTTAATGACCGTGCTAAACGCTTATCAAGAACTTGAAGCTCAGGGATTGGTTTACGCTAAACAAAAGTCGGGGTTTTATGTCGCAGAACGTCTCAATCAAACTGAACGACCTGTACCAAGCAGTTTGAGTTTAAATGCACATATTCAAATGAACTCTTTGGTCTTTGGCTATTTAAAATCAATTCAGTCTGCAGATGTCAGTCCTTTAGGCTCTGCCTTTCCCAATGCAGAATTACTGTTTAACCCAAAGTTAATGCAAATTTTAGCGCAGCACGCCAAGCGAAAAAGCAGTTATTTTAGCCACGACCACATGCCACCGGGCAATTATGAATTAAGAACCATAATTGCAAATCGCTACTGTTTACAAGGCATACCCACCCATGCAAATGACATTGTCATTACATCTGGCGCATTAGATGCGCTCAATTTGTCATTACAAGCTTTGACCAAACCTGGAGATTTTATTCTATTACAAGAAACTATTTTTTATGGTGCATGGCAAGCGGCTGAACGTCTTGGTTTACAGGTGATTACCATTCCAGAACACCCTGTTTCAGGTTTCGATTTAGACTCATTTGAACAAGCCTTAAAACAATACCCGATTAAAGTCTGCTGGTTGATGTTGAATATTCATAACCCTATTGGCTTTAGTGTCAGAGATGAAATTAAGCAACGTATTGCGAGTTTGCTTGAAGAATATCAAGTGTATTTAATTGAAGATGATGTCTATCAAGAATTGTATTACGGTACGCAAAAACCACTGCCCATGAAGTATTTTGACCGACAACAACGGGTACTGCATTGCGCTTCTTTTTCTAAAACTTTGGGTTCTGCTGTGCGGGTCGGTTGGGTTTATGCAGGTCAATTTTCCAATGCTATTCAGCATTTGCAACTCATGAGCACGGTTTCTGCAAGTCCCTTACTGCAAAATACTTTGGTGGATTTTCTTTCGCATCATCATTATGAAAAACATTTGCGTCAATTACGCAAACAATTGGAAAAACATAAAAAAGTGTTTTATCAGCAATTGAAACAGCGCTTAAACCCAGCTTGTAAAATTCACTACTATTCTAGTGGTTACTTTTTATGGATTGAACTGCCTGCATATATAGATGGCTATACGATTTATCAGCTATTGATTCAAAACAAGATTGGCATTGCGCCAAGTCAGTTATTCCGTTCTGAACAGGTCAGCCAGAACTTTATTCGTTTAAACTGCTCTTTTGCTTGGAACAGTGATATTGCTGCTGCATTGGATGTTTTGTCTGAGGTGATACAACAGCACATCACGCAATATACTCATGCCTAATTGCCAAGCCGATCACCCGACAATAAAAAAAGAGCTGAGTTTTTGGCTCAGCTCTTTTGTGGTTTACAGTACAATTTTAGAAGTTATAAATGGCAACCGCATTAATTCGGTTGTCTTCACCTGTTTTACTGCCGTTTGCAGCTTCACCAAATGCTTCACGCTCACCGTAGACATATTCCAAGCCAAAGCTTAATGGTTTACGCGGGCTATAGAAAATATTTGCCCAGCCTTGCCATAACTCTTTGTTAATGGTTGTTTTGTCTGATGTTGCAGCTATATAGTTAGGGTCTTTATCAAAACTCATATAACCATAGCCGAGTGTACCGTGAATTTGATCCGTAAATTTTTGGGTAATACCCACCATAATTGAATCAAATTCACTTTGAATAAGATCATCATTTGCTTGAGCAACTACGCCTCTGTTTGTAAATGACACAAAGCTGCTATCACCTTTAACATGGTAATAATCTGCTTTAAGGGTTGTACCAGGGACAACTTCATATTTTGCACCTACACCCACGCCCCATGCCATTTCTTCTTCAGAATTAATACGTTTTTCATGTCCCATAGCACGAACACTGACATTTAAATTATCTGCAAATTGATGATTTAAACGTGCTGTTAATGCAGGTAAACGCTGGCTGATTGTGGCATCTTTAGGGTCTTCAGCTGCTACCACCAAATTGGTTTGTGGACTAAATTTTGTAGTATGACGAACCTGAGGTGTACGTTTTACCGCACCACCTACAAATGCCAATGCATCAATGGTTTCTGGCATATAGTCAGGAATGGCAAAGTTTGACCAAGTTTGACCAATCAACCAATTGCCGTAGTTCAAATAAGCATGACGAATACGTAAATTATCAAGATTTGCTCCACCTAAGAAGTCAACTTCGATTTTACCTTTTACGTCTTGATCTCCCACTGGGCTTTTAAAATCTAAACCTAAACGGGTTGCAGAAAGTGTTGATCTTAAACGATCACTTTGTTCCTTATCGCCTTCAAGTGGTACGCCGTTAATTTGGTTATACGGCATATCTTTAGCACCACCTTCAACCTGATAAGACGCATCTAAACGCACATTACCATATAAGTTAAACTCAGCACCTTTGGCTGTTTTCAGAATCGGACTTGGGCTTGCTGAACTGCGTTGTACATTGGCAATTGCATTTGCTGTTTGCGTATTTTGTACTTTTTGCTGTTCTATCAGACCACGTAAAGCTTGAACTTCCTGTCTAAGTTGCTCAATTTCCGTTTGCTGTTGGGTCTGCGCCTGAGCTGCAACACTCATACCGCCCATACTCAATGCAATCATGCTCATCATGAGCGTGCGCTGCATTGTTGGTCGAACCGTTGTAGATTGAAAATTAAAAGATTGGGTTAATGTTTTCGCGTTCATCCTAAACTCGCTTGTTATTGTGCCATCAAATTCTAGCAACAGATCACCATCGCTTACGATGGCGATCTATATCATTGATGACGAAAGATTAATTGAAAGGTATAGAAATTATTGGGTTGCTTTTTGTGCAATTGGATTGCTTTCTACCGCAGGCTCTGCAAGGGCTTTGGCATCTACTGAAGCTTTTAAATTCACCATGAAGATCGCTAAAGCAGCAATTACACCTGGAATCGCAATAGCAAAGAAGTTCATTTGGTGCGGTAAATTCATTGTCAATAATGCGCCAGTTAAGACAGGTCCAACGATCGCGCCGATACGACCAATACCTGATGCCCAGCCCATACCTGTAGAACGTACAGTAGATGGGTAATATTGTGCGACGAAAGTATAAAGTAAGATTTGTGAACCAATGGTTGCTGCCCCAGCAACTGCAATTAAGGTGTACAACACAATTTGTGGACTGTTAAAGCCAAGCAGAATTAATGCTGCTGCACCACAGATAAACATAATGGTGAGTACTTTTTTGATATGGAAGCGGTCAGCCAATGCACCACCACCAATTGCGCCAATCATGCCACCAATATTCAGTGCGAATAGGAAGATCATACTTGCACCCAATGAATAACCCGCTTGGATCATTAATTTTGGTAACCAGCTGCCCAAAGCATAAACCATTAACAAGCACATGAAGAATGCGATCCAGAACATGAACGTACTGAACATACGGCCTTGCTGGAACAATGCTTTTACAGGTGCTTCATCGCCTTTAGTCACTTCATTCAGTACAAACTCAGTGTCACCATTTAATTGTTGGCTTGGTGAAATTTTTTGCACAATACTACGGGTTTGCTCAATTTCTTTCTTGTTGGTCAAATACATGAGTGACTCAGGCAAGAATTTCCAAATTAATGGTAAAGCCACCAATGGAATAATTGCGATGTAAAACATGATTTTCCAACCAAACTCTGGCACTAACCATGCACCCAACAATGCTGAAGTCATACCGCCAATGGCATAACCACTAAACATCAGCGCAACCAAAGTACTACGAATACGCTTTGGCGCATATTCTGTCATAAGGGCCACAACGTTTGGCATTACACCGCCAATACCAAGCCCAGCAAGGAAACGTAAAATACCAAATTCAACTGGATTACTTGCAAACGCACCTAAGAATGTAAAGCCACTGAAAATAGCCACACAGATCATGATGGTCTTTTTACGACCTAACTTGTCCGATAAGGTACCGAAGGTCATGGCACCAAACATCATGCCAAACAATGCCGTACTGGCCAGTAAACCTGCTTGTACCGCACTGAGCGCCCACTCTTGCATCAGTAGTGGTAATGCAACCCCATAAATGACCAAGTCGTAACCGTCAAAAATAATGATCATCAAACACCAAAACAATACGCCCCAATGGAATGGCGTGAACTTGGCCTCGTCAATCAAGGTATTAATATTAATTTTATTGCTTTGCATCTTGCTTCACCTCCTAATTGTGAAGTCCGTTACTCCAACTCAGATGCACACAATGAATAATAAGTTAAAATTTGTCCAAAACTGAATAGGCATGGATACATACCTAAAAAGTCTATAGTTTTGTAAGATATTGATTTTAAATAGATAAAAATAACAAGGCGAAAAAAATACTGTAATGTGATGCTTAAAAAAGTTTTTTCAGGCAATTCACATAACAGTATTTTGTTAAAAATATCTGTGCTTTTATATAAAAAATATAGTTATAAATATTTGTTTTATATGGCTTTACTAGAATACATTGCGATCATAAGTAACTGCTTCCAAATCATAAACTTGATAAATGCAGTCAAACAAAGATCGAATGTCTTCACTTTCATCCATATTACGAATTGCCATAAACACAGGACTTACAGCCGAGTCATCTAATAAAGGTATAAAGTGCAAATGTGCCAAATGAATATTTTGTGCGCTTTCTGGCACGATACACAAGCCCTCACCTGCAGCAACAAAACCCAACGCCAATTGTAATTCACGCACTTCACGAATTTTGCGAGGTTCTAAACCATACTCAGAAAACACGCCACGAATTTGGGTAGAGAAGTTTGGCTTGTTGTGATTTGGATATAAAAATAGTTGTTGATCAACAACATCCGCCAAATATACACCTTCTTTTTGTGCCGCAAATGGGTGGCTCGAATGTACTGCAACCATCAAGCGTTCTTCACGTAGTAAAATACGTTTAATTGCAGGATTGGAAATACGCAAACGACCAAATCCGACATCTATACGTCCTTCTTTTAAGGCTTGAATCTGGTCATTGGTGGTCATTTCCACCATTTCTATTTTTAAATGCGAATGCTGCTGCTTAAACAAATACACAATTCTTGATAATAATCCGAACAATAAAGAACCAACAAAGCCAATAGTCACGGTACGATCAGCAATACCTACCCGTTTAGTCATCGACTTAATTTCTTCAGCATTAGACAAAAGTTTAACAGCATGCTGGTAAAAAAATTGGCCTGCTTCCGTGGTCTTAAGCGGTCTGCTACCGCGCTCAAATAGTTGAATTCCAAGTTCTTGTTCTAAATTTTGGATCTGTCTGCTCAAAGGTGGTTGAGCAATAAAGAGTTTTTCTGCTGCCTTGGTGAAACTTTGCTCTTCTACAACAGCAACAAAATAACGTAAATGTCTGAGTTCCATAGCTCAAAATACCTTTTAAGTATAAAAAAATGCAAATTTGATCTTCGACCAATGCAATTTATTCTTTTAAGGTATATCACATAACTGTAATAAAGCAATGATATGAAGGGCAAACCATGTATAAGTCAGTAGAAACTTTGCTGGTGGAAATACCAACCATCCGTCCACATAAGATGGCGGTTGCAACCATGCAAACCCAAACCCTGGTATTAGTCAAAATCACCACTGAAGATGGTTTTGTTGGCTGGGGCGAAGCGACCACAATTGGTGGCTTGGGCTATGGTGAAGAAAGCCCAGAAAGTGTGAAAACCAATATTGAAACATATTTCGCACCATTGCTAAAAACTTTAGCTGGCTTGAACGTTGCGCAAACTTTACAGGTCATTAAAAAGAATATCAATGGTAACCGTTTTGCGAAATGTGCCATTCAAACTGCTTTATTAGATATTCAAGCTCAACGCTTAAACCAACCTTTAAGTGAAATTTTAGGTGGTCGTCTACGCAACTCTGTTCCTGTGTTATGGGTGCTTGCATCTGGCGATACAGAAAAAGACATTGCTGAAGCGCAAAAAATGATTGCGGCAAAACGCCATAACACTTTCAAACTCAAAATCGGTTCACGCCCTGTAGAGCAAGATGTTGAACACGTATTAGCCATTAAACAAGCTTTAGGTAAAGACGTTTCTATTCGTGTAGACGTTAACCGTGCTTGGTCAGAACTTGAAGCCATTAAAGGTATTCAACTTCTACAAGATGGTGGTGTAGACCTGATTGAACAGCCATGTGCAATTGACAACATTGATGCCATGGAGCGTTTAACTCGCAAATTTGATATTGCCATCATGGCAGATGAATCATTGATGGGCCCACAAAGTGCTTATCAATTGGCGAAACGCAATGCGGCATCTGTATTTGCAGTAAAAGTTGCACAGTCTGCTGGTCTAATCGAAGGTTGTGAAGTTGCAACAATTGCACAGTTGGCAGGCATCGACCTATATGGCGGCACAATGCTTGAAGGCCCTGTCGGCACGATTGCATCTGCGCATGTGTTCTCGACCTTCCAGAATTTAGCTTATGGCACAGAATTATTTGGTCCGTTATTGCTGACCGAAGAAATTTTAAAAACTCCACTTCAGTACCAAGACTTTGAATTACACCTTCCAACAGGTGCAGGTTTAGGTATTGAGTTGGATGAAGACAAAATTGACAACTTGCGTCGTCAGTAATTAGGAGAAACCCATGCTTTTCCACGTACGTATGGATGTAAACATTCCATTGGATATGCCAGCAGAAACTGCTAACGAAATTAAAGCCGTTGAAAAAGCATATTCGCAGGAATTACAGCGTCAAGGTAAATGGCGTCATATTTGGCGTATTACTGGCCAGTATTCAAACATCAGTATTTTTGATGTTGAGAGCAATGAAGAACTTCACAACATTCTGCAAGGTCTTCCGCTCTACCCTTACATGAATATTGAAGTAATGGCATTGAACCGTCACCCTTCATCAATTCGTGAAGATGACACCTGATTCAACTCGGAAACTGGAGTAAGCACCTTACTCCAGCACCAAAGTAAACATTTAGCAAACCAAGTAAACAAGGAAAGTGGCAGCCAATTATCTCGTTTTAGTCCAGAGATATTCGCCACCGAAGCACACCTCCAAGGAGAATGAAAATGGATCGTCAAACCATTGAAAATGTAGTTAAAGCTTGTAACGTGGACACTTCTGAAGGTCCAGTAAATGCACGTGTACAACAAGTACTTGTTCGTTTAGTTACAGACTTATTCCAAGCGATTGAAGACTTAGACTTAAGCCAATCGGAAGTTTGGAAAGGCATCGAAACTATTATTGACATCGCAAAAGCTGATGAATTTGCATTAATGGGTTCTGCAGTAGGTCTTGAGCACTTCCTAGACTTACGTGCTGACGAAGCTGACGCGAAAGCAGGCTTGACTGGTGGTACGCCACGTACAATTGAAGGTCCATTGTATGTTGCTGGTGCGCCTGAATCTACTGGTTTTGCTCGTATGGACGATGGTTCTGAAGAAGGCAAAATCCCGACTCTAATCATTGACGGCACAGTAACTGACACTGACGGCAACATCATTCCTGGTGCTAAAGTTGAAGTATGGCATGCAAACAGCCACGGTAACTATTCATTCTTTGATAAGTCACAAAGCCACTTCAACCTACGTCGCTCAATCTTAGCTGATGAAAAAGGTCAATATGTTGCTCAAACAACTATGCCTGTAGGTTATGGCTTAAACCCTGAAGGTCCACTTCAAGGTGTATTGAACCAAATCTCTCGTCACGGTCAACGTCCAGCACACGTGCACTACTTCATCTCTGCACCTGGCTACCGTAAGCTTACGACTCAGTTCAACATCGAAGGTGATAAATACCTTTGGGACGACTTCGCATTCGGTACTCGTGAAGGTCTAGTTGCTGAAGCTGTAGACGTAACTGATGAAGCTGAAATCGCACGTCGTGGTTTGAAAGGTCCTTTCAAATACATCCAATTCAACGTTGTTCTTCAGAAAGATAAAGAAGGCGCTCCTTCTACTGAAGTTGAACGTCGCCGCGCAAGCGCATAATTTGAATGGAATCGGGATGCAATCATTAGATTCATCCCGATGACTTCCCCTCCTTGGAAAGTCGGAGAAAGGACATGCCTCGTATTCCTGTAATTAACACCAGCCACTTAGACCGCATTGATGAGCTATTGGTTGATGATTTTGAATCTGGTGAATTTAAACTACACCGTTCAGTATTCACAGACCAAGCCCTGTTTGACCTAGAAATGAAATACATTTTTGAAGGCAACTGGGTTTATTTGGCACACGAAAGCCAAATTCCAAACAACAATGACTACTACACCACTTACATTGGCCGTCAGCCAATCATCATTGCACGTAACCGCAATGGTGAATTAAATGCCATGATCAATGCATGTTCACACCGTGGTGCACAGTTATGTCGTTACAAGCGTGGTAACAAAGCAACTTATACTTGCCCATTCCACGGTTGGACTTTCAACAACTCTGGTAAGTTGTTAAAAGTGAAAGACCCTGCCGATGCGGGTTATTCAGATTGCTTCAACAAAGACGGTTCACACGACTTGAAAAAAGTTGCCCGTTTTGAAAGCTATAAAGGCTTCTTGTTTGGTAGCTTAAACCCAGATGTTCCTTCTTTAGAAGAATACCTAGGTGAAGCAACTAAAATCATTGACATGATTGTGGGTCAATCTCAACAAGGTCTTGAAGTTTTACGTGGTTCTTCAACTTACACCTATGAAGGTAACTGGAAGTTAACTGCTGAAAACGGTGCCGATGGTTACCACGTGTCAGCAGTACACTGGAACTACGCTGCAACAACTCAGCAACGTAAAGAAAAAGAAGCTGGTGACAACATTCGTGCTATGAGCGCAGGTTCATGGGGCAAACAAGGCGGTGGTTCTTACGGCTTTGAAAATGGTCACATGCTACTTTGGACACAATGGGCAAACCCAGAAGACCGTCCTAACTTTGCCAAGAAAGATGAATACACCGAGCAATACGGTGAAGCGATGGCGAAATGGATGATCGAACGTTCACGTAACTTGTGTATCTATCCAAACGTGTACTTCATGGATCAGTTCGGTTCACAAATTCGTGTGTTACGTCCGCTGTCTGTAGATAAGACTGAAGTGACAATTTACTGTATCGCACCTGTAGGTGAAGAGCCAGAAGCACGCGCACGCCGTATCCGTCAATACGAAGATTTCTTTAACGCATCAGGTATGGCAACCCCAGACGATCTTGAAGAATTCCGTGCATGTCAAGCAGGTTACGCAGGTATCGCACTTGAGTGGAACGATATGTGCCGTGGCTCTAAGCATTGGATCCAAGGTCCAGACGATGCAGCCAACGAAATTGGTTTAAAACCAAAACTGTCTGGTATTAAAACTGAAGACGAAGGTTTATACCTTGCTCAGCACCAACACTGGTTAGAACTCATCAAACAAGGCATCGCAACTGAAAAAGAAATTGCGGCATCTACTGAAGGAGAAAACGCATGAGCGACATCACTTTAGAAAAAGTTGCGCAGTTCCTTTATCAAGAAGCTCGCTTTTTAGATGATGAGCAATGGGATGAGTGGTTACAGTGCTACGCTCCTACTGCTTCTTTCTGGATGCCAGCTTGGGATGACGATGACCAATTAACTACAGATCCACAGTCTGAAATCTCTTTGATTTACTACCCAGACCGTCAAGGTTTGGAAGACCGTGTGTTCCGTATCAAAACTGAACGTTCGTCTGCAACCATGCCAGACACACGTACGAGCCACAACATCAACAACATTGAAATTGTTGAACGTGATGGCGATAAAGTGACTGTACGTTTTAACTGGAACACCTTGAGTTTCCGTTACAAAACCAACTACAGCTACTTTGGTATGTCACGCTACGAAATCGACTTTTCTGGCGACAAACCACAAATTTTAAGCAAGTACGTGGTGCTGAAAAACGATTACATCAACCAAGTAATCGACATTTATCACCTCTAAGACTGTATTGATTTACAGCTAGGTAAACCTTTCAGCCAGATGGAATTTTGGCTGAAAGGTCAAGTTTTAAAGATTTCTATAGGATATTCAGCCATGTCAAACCACAATATTGCACTTCAATTTGAAGATGGCGTTACACGTTTTATTTCTGTTACAGATGGTGAAACACTGTCAGACGCAGCTTACCGTCAAAAGATCAATATTCCTTTGGACTGCCGTGACGGTGCATGTGGAACGTGCCGTGCGTTTTGTGAATCAGGTTCGTATGACATGCCTGAAGAAACTTATATTGAAGATGCATTGACACCAGAAGAAGCTGAACAAGGCTATATTCTTGCATGCCAATGTAAACCAACTTCAGACGCAGTATTCCAAATTCAAGCCACTTCTGATGTATGTAAAACTGAAATTCATGCATTTGAAGGTACATTGGCACGTGTTGAAAACTTATCTGACTCGACTATTACCTTTGATATTCAGTTAGATGAAGGTCAACCAGACATTCACTTCCTTGCAGGTCAATATGTGAATGTGGGTATTCCTGGTACAACAGAAACTCGTTCGTATTCTTTCAGCTCTAAGCCTGGTAACCGCTTAACTGGCTTTGTGGTACGTAACGTACCAAACGGAAAAATGAGCGAATTCTTAAGCCAAAACGCTAAAGCTGGCGACAAAATGACCTTTACTGGTCCATTTGGTAGCTTCTACCTACGTAATGTAGCACGCCCTGTGGTGATGTTAGCGGGTGGTACAGGTATTGCGCCATTTATGTCTATGCTGCAAGTGCTTGAAGAAAAAGGTTCTGAGCACCCTGTACGTTTAGTCTTTGGTGTGACCAATGACTTTGACTTAGTCGCAATTGAAAAATTAAACGAACTACAAGAAAAATTCTCTTGGTTCGAGTATCGCACTGTAGTGGCAAATCCAGAATCTGCACATGAGCGTAAAGGTTACGTGACTGGCCATATCGAAAACGAATGGCTCAACGGTGGTGATGTAGACATCTACCTATGTGGTCCAGTGCCAATGGTAGAAGCGGTACGTGGCTGGTTAGATGCAGAAGGTGTTAAACCTGCAAGCTTCCTATTTGAAAAATTCTCTGCCAACTAAGTTTGTTATACAGTCTAGAAACATAGTCGGAGAATACAATGAATCGCACAAAAAGATTTGAAAACAAAGTTGTAATCGTGACTGGTGCCGCTCAAGGCATTGGTCGCGGTGTGGCTTTACAAGTGGCAAGTGAAGGTGCCCAAGTGGTTATGGCAGACCTTTCTCCCTATGTAGAAGAAGTGTTGGCCGAAATTGAAGAACACGGTGGCGATGCAGTAACCGTAAAAGCCAACCTTGAAACTTTTGCAGGTGCAGAATCTGTGGTTGCTAAAGCACTTGAAACCTATGGTCGTGTTGATGTGCTCATCAACAACGTAGGCGGTGCAATTTGGATGAAACCTTTTGAAGAATTTTCTGAAGAAGAAATTATCAAAGAAGTGAATCGTTCATTGTTCCCTACTATGTGGTGCTGCCGCGCAGTATTGCCTGAAATGGTGAAAAACCAGAAAGGTACCATTGTAAACGTATCTTCAATTGCAACACGTGGTATTAACCGCGTGCCATATTCGGCGTCTAAAGGTGGTGTAAACGGTTTAACCGCTTCCCTCGCCTTTGAACATGCCAAAGATGGTATTCGTGTGAATGCTATTGCAACTGGCGGTACAGAAGCGCCACCACGTAAAGTGCCACGTAATGCCAACCCACTTTCAGAATCTGAAAAAGAGTGGATGCAACAAGTGGTCGATCAAACCATTGATCGTACCTTCTTGGGTCGCTATGGCACCATTCAGGAACAAGTGAATGCGATTCTGTTCCTTGCTTCTGATGAGTCATCGTACATGACAGGTACCGTTGTACCTGTAGGTGGTGGTGATCAGGGCTAAGCCAAGATCATGACCAACTTCAACAGGATCATTGCTTGACGCAAGGAGGCAAATCGTCAATGAGTCACCTGTTCCAAACTTTAAAAAATGACTGGTCAATTTCAGCCACTGTTGCAGGATTCTTAGCAGTGCTGATCTCCTATTCAGGGCCATTGATCATCTTTTTCCAAGCGGCACAGCAAGCCCAAGTTTCCCCAGACATGATGATTTCATGGATTTGGGGAATTTCTATTGGTGCTGCTGTCGCAGGTATCTTTTTGTCCATTAAATACAAAGTGCCTGTGGTCACCGCTTGGTCTGCACCTGGTACCGCATTGCTTGTCACACTGTTTCCCGATATTACCCTGAATGAAGCAGTTGCAGCCTACATCACCTCTGCTGTGGTGATTTTTTTGATTGGAATCACAGGTTATTTTGACAAACTCCTGTCTTGGATTCCGCAAGAAGTCGCAGCAGGCATGATGGCAGGTATTTTGGTTCAATTTGGCTTAGGCTTATTTACTGCAACCGATACCCTGCCATACATTGTATTTGGGATGCTAGCGGTATTTTTATTGGCAAAGCGTTTTAGTCCACGTTATGCCATGATTTGGGTGCTTGCTGCAGGCATTATACTCAGCTTAATGCTCGGTAAAATTAACCCTGTCACCACCAATTTTAGTTTGGCAATTCCACAGTTTATTGCACCTGAATGGACGTGGAATTCAACCTTAAACTTGGCATTACCTTTAATTTTAGTCAGCTTGTCTGGGCAGTTTTTACCGGGTATGGCAATTATTAAAATTAGCGGTTATGACATGCCTGCTAAGCCTATTATTAGTGCGACCAGTATCGCTTCTCTTGCCGTTGCGTGTGTGGGAGGAATTACCATTGTACTTGCCTCTATTACTGCAGCATTATGCTTAGGTAAAGATGCGCACGAACTGAAAGAAAAGCGATATATTGCAGGTGTTGCAAACGGTATTTTCTATATTTTAGGTGGGTTATTTGCGGGTAGCATCGTCATGCTATTTAGCCTATTGCCCAAAGAACTGATTGCAGCTTTGGCTGGACTTGCACTTTTGGGTGCAATTGCCACCAATATTTCAGTTGCAATGAGTAAAGAATCACAGCGTGATGCAGCCCTCATCACCTTTTTAGCAACTGCCTCTGGCATGCAGTTTTTAGGGCTAAGTTCTGTATTTTGGGGCATCTGTATTGGTTTGATCGCACATTGGGTATTAACCAAACGCGACAACTCAGCAGCACCCCTACCTTCAACTCAAAGTTCCAAAAGTTAATGGACAGGCAATTGTCTAGGACACATTATGATTGATAAAAGTCAAACTTCTTTAACAGAAGTCCTTTCGCAAATTAAAGATGGTTCAACCATCATGATTGGTGGTTTTGGTACCGCAGGTCAACCAGCGGAACTCATTGATGGTTTGATTGAACTTGGCATCAAAGATTTAATTATTGTAAACAACAACGCAGGTAATGGTGACTACGGTTTAGCGAAACTGCTAAAAGCTGGCGCGGTACGTAAAATTATCTGTTCATTCCCACGTCAGTCTGACTCTTGGGTATTTGATGAACTTTACCGCGCAGGCAAAATCGAGCTTGAACTGGTGCCGCAAGGTAACTTGGCATGCCGTATTCAGGCTGCAGGTATGGGTCTAGGTCCAATCTATACCCCTACAGGTTTTGGTACTTTACTTGCAGAAGGCAAACCAACCTTAAATTATGAAGGTAAAGACTACGTACTAGAAAACCCAATCCGCGCAGACTTTGCTTTAATTAAAGCACAGCAAGGCGACCGTTGGGGTAACTTGGTGTACCGTAAATCTGCACGTAACTTTGGCCCAATCATGGCGATGGCTGCCGATGTGACAATTGCACAGGTTTCTGAAGTGGTTGAGTTAGGCGCGTTAGATCCTGAACACATCATCACTCCGGGTATTTTCGTTCAGCACGTTGTTGCCGTTGGCGCAAAACAACCTGAACAATCTGCATAACTGTCACGTGAAGGAGAACATCATGAGCTATACCAAATTAACACGTGATCAAATCGCTGAACGTGTGGCACAAGACATTCCAGACGGTGCTTATGTCAACCTCGGCATTGGCTTACCAACTAAAATTTCAAACTACCTGCCTTCAGACAAAGACGTATTCTTACACTCTGAAAACGGTTTATTGGCTTTCGGTCCACCACCTCCTGCAGGTGAAGAAGACCCTGAGTTAATCAACGCAGGTAAAGAATTCGTGACCATGCTAACAGGCGGCTCATTCTTCCATCATGGTGACTCTTTTGCCATGATGCGTGGCGGTCACTTAGACATCGCAGTATTGGGTGCATTCCAAGTGGCTGAAAATGGCGACTTGGCAAACTGGCACACAGGTGCGCCAGATGCGATTCCTGCTGTTGGTGGCGCAATGGACTTAGCCGTTGGTGCGAAAAAAGTCTTTATCACAACCGATCACGTCACCAAAAAAGGTGAACCAAAAATCGTGGCTGAATTGACTTACCCAGCAACTGGCTTGAAATGTGTAGACCGCATTTACACTGACTTATGTGTGATTGACGTAACTCCTGAAGGCATGAAAGTTCTTGAAAAAGTTGAAGGCTTGAGCTTTGAAGAATTACAGTCATTGACTGGTGCAAAGCTGATTGATGCGACTCAGGCTTAATCGTCTTTAAATATAATTTTTAATCCCCCTAAATCCCCCTTTTTCAAAGGGGGACTTCCATCAAGTAATTTTAGGTGGGAATCTCCTCCCTTTTTTAAAGGGAGGTTGGGAGAGATTAAGATATTTGGAAAATAAAATATGAAAAACGCATATATCGTCGATGCCATCCGTACCCCATTTGGTCGTTATGCAGGTGGTTTAGCTCCAGTCCGTGCTGATGACTTAGGCGCATTACCGATCAAAGCACTTATGCAACGCAATCCATCTGTAAACTGGGAACAAGTTGATGACGTGATTTACGGCTGTGCCAACCAAGCAGGTGAAGACAACCGTAACGTGGGTCGTATGTCTGCACTTTTAGCAGGTTTACCGTACCAAGTGCCAGCAACCACTGTAAACCGTTTATGTGGTTCATCGCTAGACGCAATTGCAATGGCCGCACGTGCAATTAAAGCAGGTGAAGCAAACCTGATTATTGCAGGTGGTGTTGAATCAATGAGCCGCGCTCCATTTGTGATGGGTAAATCAGAATCTGCTTATGGTCGTAGTCAAAAAATTGAAGACACCACAATGGGCTGGCGTTTCATTAACCCGAAACTCAAAGAAATGTACGGCGTAGAAACTATGCCGCAAACTGCTGAAAATGTAGCGGAACAGTTCAATATTAACCGTGCCGATCAAGACTTGTTTGCTCTAACCAGCCAACAACGTACTGCTGCTGCACAAGCACGCGGTTTCTTTGACAAAGAAATTATTGCAGTGGAAATTCCACAACGTAAAGGCGAGCCTGTCGTTGTTGCTGCAGACGAACATCCACGTGCATCAACCACAGCAGAAGCATTGGCAAAATTAAAGCCAGTGGTAAAAGCAGACGGTACTGTGACTGCAGGTAACGCGTCAGGTATTAACGATGGTGCGGCTGCCCTACTGATTGCTTCTGAAGAAGCGGTTGCACAACACGGCTTAAAACCACGTGCCAAAATCATTGCTTCAACTGTTGTTGGTGTTGAACCACGTATTATGGGCTTTGGTCCTGCGCCTGCAATCAAAAAATTGTTGGCACAAACAGGTTTGACCATTGAACAAATGGACGTGATTGAACTGAACGAAGCCTTTGCTGCACAAGCATTAGCATGTACTCGTGACTTAGGCATTGAAGAAGGTTCAGAGAAAGTCAATCCAAACGGTGGTGCAATTGCTTTAGGTCACCCACTTGGTGCATCTGGTGCGCGTTTAGTCACTACAGCACTGAACCAACTTGAACAAACTGGCGGTAAATACGGTTTATGTTCAATGTGTATTGGTGTTGGTCAAGGTATTGCTTTGATTATTGAACGTGTTTAATCCTCATTAAAAGTCCCCCTTTCATAAAGGGGGATTTAGGGGGATTTATAAGATTAAGGATTTAAAAAAAAATGCCAACTTTTACCTCAAATGATGCGCAAATCAATTACCAAACTTTTGGTGAGGCTACAAAACCTGCACTGATTTTTTCAAACTCGCTGGGTACAAACTTCAAAATGTGGCAAGCACAGATTGATTTTTTCCAGCAAGACTTTTTTGTAATTTGCTACGACACACGTGGTCACGGTGCATCATCAGCTCCGCAAGGTCCATATAGCATTGATCAATTGGGTCAAGATGTTGTAAATCTACTCGATCACTTAAATGTTGAAAAAGCGGCATTCTGTGGTATTTCTATGGGCGGTTTAACAGGTCAATGGTTAGCGATTCATCGCCCTGAACGTTTTAATCAGGTGGTGGTGTGTAATACTGCGGCAAAAATTGGTCAAGAACAGGCTTGGAATGACCGTGCCGCATTGGTACGCGAACAAGGTTTACAACCGATTGCTTCGACTGCAGCATCACGCTGGTTTACTGAACCCTTTATCCAAAGCAACGCGACAGTGGTCAACAATCTTCAAAACGACTTGGCAGCTGGCAGCGCCGAAGGTTATGCGAGCTGTTGCGAAGCTTTGGCTAAAGCGGATGTACGTGAACAACTTAAAGACATCACTGTGCCTGTTTTAGTGGTTGCAGGTCAGCAAGACCCTGTGACAACAGTTGTCGATTGTCAATTTATGGTTGAACGTATTGCCAATAGCCAATTGTTTGAAATCAATGCATCGCACATTTCTAACGTAGAATTGCCAAATGAATTTAACCAAGCAGTGAAGCAGTTTATTCAAGCATAAAACTTCATTGTTATTGTTAATAAGTTAAAAGTTAAAAAAATAGAGTTCTTTCGAGAACTCTATTTTTTATAGATGAATCTGCAGTTAGACGAGCTGGACTTAAACTAACTCCACCGCAATCGCTGTGGCTTCACCACCGCCAATACATAAAGATGCCACGCCTTTTTTCGCGCCTATACGTTGCAATGCATGAATGAGCGTCACAATAATACGTGAACCTGAAGAACCTAGAGGATGCCCCAAAGCACATGCACCACCCTGAATATTCACTTTGGCAGGGTCTAAATCAAAAGCATCTATCGCAAGCATGGTTACCATGGCAAAGGCTTCATTAATTTCCCACAAATCTACATCGGCAACCGACCACCCTGCTTTATCTAGCACTTTTTGAATCGCCCCTACAGGAGCAAGAGTAAACTCAGAAGGATGTTGTGAATGTGTCGCGTATGCCACAACTTTTGCAAGCGGTTTTAAGCCACGCTCTGCCGCAACCACATCTGATGTAATCACCAGAGCAGATGCGCCATCTGAAATAGAGCTGGCATTGGCGGCTGTAATCGTGCCATCTTTTTTAAATGCGGGACGCAAACTGCTAATTTTATCGACTTTGGCATTTAACGGTTGTTCATCCTGATCGACAATCACATCACCTTTACGTGAATGAACAGTGACAGGCACGATTTCATTTTTAAAATAACCGTTTTGAATGGCTTCTACCGCACGGTTTAAAGAGCGAATTGCGTATTCATCCTGCTGCTCACGGGTATAGTTTTTCTTGTCTGCCATGTCTTGCGCCAGCACGCCCATCGACAAGCCTGTTTCAGCATCTTCTAAACCTTCCTGAAACATGTGGTCTGTGACTTTGCCGTGTCCCATACGGAAACCTGCACGTGCTTTATCTAGCAAATACGGCGCATTCGACATAGATTCCATACCGCCAGCGACCACAATCTGCGCTGAACCTGCCTGAATAGCATCGGCTGCCTGCATAACAGCTTTCATGCCAGAGCCACAAATTTTATTGATGGTGGTTGCACCTGTACTATCGGGTAAACCCGCTTGACGCATCGCCTGACGTGCAGGGCCTTGCTTCAAACCTGCAGGCAATACACAACCAAAAATTACTTCATCAATGTCAGTCCCACTTAAACCTGCACGTGCAACTGCGTGTTGAATTGCAACCGCGCCTAAATCGGGTGCTGTACAACTTGCCAGTGAACCTTGAAAGCCGCCCATTGCGGTACGTACAGCATCTACAATTACAATCATTTTTAGTCCCTTATTACCGTCTTTTTAAAGTGATTACCGTAAAAGCCGTGCTTTTTAAAATTACAAATAACATCCCTGTGAGTTAGCAAGTAATTCACGTTAAATGTAAATCTAAAGATGAGCATTGCAATCTCGCAAAGTGCTGAATTGCTATGCTTGATTGATCTTAGACTTTTAGGCCTTGCTTATGAAAAATAGAATAAAAGTTTTAGAAATCCAATTTTATTTCACTAAAATGACCTGTTTGGTTCAGTTTTATTGACAACCGATTTGGCTTATGGATTGTGCTATTTTTCACATGATATTTTTTAAATTCATTGGTTCACTGATGAACATACGTTAAAACTTACCTTTTCAAGACCTTGGTGCTATTTTCAAGTTGCTCAAACTGCACTAGACTCCAACATGCTTAATTGGTTGTAATTGGAATATTGATTGATGACGACTCTACGCCAAGAAAATTTCCGACGTCGTAAAGAGAAAATTTTGGCAATGGCTGAGGTTTTATTACTGGAAAATCATAATGATATTACATTAAGTGAGTTGGCTGCAGAGTTAGATATTGCCAAAGGCACAATTTATAAATATTTCAAAAGTAAAAATCAGCTCTATTTAGAGTTAATTATTTTAAATGAACAGCGTTTATTGGATATTTCCAAACAGTATCACCACAACTTTCAAACTTATGTTTCGCAGTACATGCTGTATAACATGCTTAATTCCAACCGTACGATTTTGCTGCACTCGATTGAAGAACGCTTAACCAATAATGAACGTAAACTAAATGAATTGTTTGAACAGTTATACGATATTCGTGAGCAGCGTATTTTAGAAATTAAGGACATCACCCAAGCCTATTTAGAGTCCTTTAACAGCGCGATGTCGATCCGTGATTATCTGTCTTATATTTGGACAGTAACTTATGGTGCGTCGTTATTACTCAATTCTACCCATTATCAAAAAGCTATTGGGTCACGTGAACGCTTAATCAAGCTATATATTAATCAAGCACTGATGACGCCAGATAAAGTATCTGCGATTGTTTGATTTTTACATAGTTAGCTTCGTTGGATTCATTGCTGATCCCGCTAAATATTAGCGTCTAAGTAGAAAGAAATTTGCTTTTCAGAACGTATTAACTCACCTCATAAATTTATTCTCTAAATAAAAAATCCCAAAGTTCAAACTTTGGGATTTTTCAAATTCTTTTGACTGTCTAAAGACACATCATTCTGCACTAATATCTTCAAATAATACTGAAGATAAATAACGCTCACCACTGTCAGGTAAAATCACCACAATATTTTTACCTGCATTTTCAGGACGTGCCGCCAATTTTGCAGCAGCAGCCATTGCTGCACCACTTGAAATACCGACTAAAATACCTTCTTGGGTTGCTGTTTTACGCGCCCAGTCAATTGCTTCAGCACTTTCAATCGCAATCACTTCATCCACCAAATCTAAATCTAGGTTTTTTGGAATAAAGTTAGCGCCAATCCCCTGAATTTTATGTGGTGCAGGCGTAATGGCTTCACCACGCTTGGCCTGAGCGATAATTGGAGATTCAGCAGGCTCGACTGCAACAGTATGCAATGCCTGACCTTTTACCTTTTTGAAATAACGCGAAATACCAGAAATCGTACCGCCTGTACCTACACCTGCAACAAGAATATCGACCTTGCCGCCTGTTGCTGCCCAAATTTCTGGGCCTGTGGTTTCTTCATGAATTTGCGGATTGGCAGGGTTATTAAACTGCTGCGGCAAATAATAAGTTTCAGGATGTTCGGTTGCCAAACGCTCTGCTTCATCCACCGCACCTTTCATGCCTTTTGCAGGTTCAGTCAGCACCAAATTTGCACCCAACGCTTTCAACACCTTACGGCGCTCAATACTCATGCTTGCAGGCATCGTTAGTGTAATCTCATAACCTTTTGCTGCAGCTACAAATGCCAAAGCGATTCCTGTATTACCACTGGTCGGTTCTACAATATGCATACCTGCTTTTAACACGCCACGTTTTTCAGCATCGGCAATTAAAGCAGCACCAATACGGCATTTCACAGAAAATGCAGGGTTACGGCTTTCCACTTTGGCTAAAACCGTTGCATCGCCAGAAATTAAACGGTTAATGCGTACCAATGGCGTGTTACCAATCGCTTCTGCATTATTGCTATATACGGCAATCCCTAAATTTGCTGGTGTTGAAAAAGCTGCATCTGTGGTCATGATTATTCCCTAAGTTATATCTATATAAACAAAATTTAAATTATCATACCTTTTTATAAAATTTTTGCCGATGTTTCACGAAAATTGTTTTATACAAAAATATGATTAGCTTTCAACAAAATGCGAATTAGAATAAAGAGATGACGGCCTCAGTTTAATTGTCGATTTTCTCGGCACTTGGGTTTGAAATTCGCTATTTATTTTTTGACAATAGCAACACATAACAAAATGTAGGGAATGCAATGTCTAATAAACGTTACAGTCAGCTTTATCGTAATTTCACTAAAAAAATCTTAGATAAGATTGTGACGCCACAAGTATTAGGCACGACTGCAGAATTAGAACATCGTGTTGCACAAAGCTCTGAAAAAACACAATTTTGTTATGTGCTGCAAGATGCCTCTCTCAGCAATACCGTATTGATTGATCAGCAGACGCAATCTCGTGGTTTACCTTCTGTGTATGCGCCTTTAAACATTGCCGAGCATCAGGAAGACGATTCCATTTTGGTCTTGCGTGAGAAAAACCCACAGCACAGTGCTTATCACTACTCTGCTAAATTGATTCGACTCATTGAAACCTTAGAGCAACATCCTGAACATGATGTGTTGTTAGTTCCCGTAACTGTACTTTGGGGACGTTCACCCGAATACGAAGACTCTTGGTTTAAAGCATTATTTGCCGATGCATGGTCTACGCCAAACAAGCTTAAACAAACCATTAATATTTCGCTCTATTCACGTGATAACTACATCGAGTTTCATAAAGCAATTTCCTTACGTCAGCTTATTGAACAAGCCACACAACAACAACCACACTTATCGCCTGCGCACTTTATTGAGCAACATCTGGAACACAATTTTAATCAACACAAAGAAGCGATTTTAGGCCCAGACTTATCTGACCGCCGTAATTTGATTCATGCGTTGATGAAAAGTGAAGCAGTACAACAAGCTATTCGTAAAGAAAGTATCGAACAAAAAGTCAGTATGTTTGAAGCAGAAAACCGTGCTAAAAGCTATTTAACTGAAATTGTATCGGACTTTTCTTATTCGACTTTGCGTTTTGCTGAACTGGCACTGACCAAGCTTTGGACACAGCTCTATGATGGCATTGAAGTGCATCACTTTGACACGGTACGCGAACTCGCCAAAGACTATGAAATCGTCTATACCCCTTGTCATCGTAGCCACATCGACTATTTGTTGCTGTCTTATGTGATTTTTAATCGTGGCTTGATGGTGCCGCATATTGCAGCAGGTATTAATTTAAATTTACCAATTGTGGGTCAATTAATGCGTGGTGCAGGTGCGTATTTTATTCGCCGTACTTTCAGCGGCAATGAATTATACACCTCGGTATTTAAAAAATATTTACACAGTTTATTGTCACGCAACACCCCACTCGAATACTTCATTGAAGGTGGACGCTCACGTACAGGTTTATTGTTACCGCCGAAAAAAGGCATGTTGTCGATGACCATTCAAAGCCATTTACGCGGAGCAACCAAACCAATTGCATTTATTCCAACGTATTTTGGTTATGAAAAACTGATTGAAGGCACATCTTATTTAAATGAATTAAACGGCAAACCGAAAGAAGCCGAATCTTTATGGGGTATTTTAAACTCTGCCCGTAAAATTGAAAAAGTCTTTGGTCAGGTCTATGTCAACTTTGGCGAACCTGTATTTTTAGATGATGTTTTAACTGCCAACCAAGCACGCGATGTAAAACTGAACATAAATGATGAACTACCGACCTCTGTGATTCACACGGTAGATCATACTGCGCATGCAATCTTGGAAAATATCAATAAAGCGGTGGTGATTAACCCAATCGCCCTCATCTCTCTGATTTTATTAAATGCCGATCAGCATGCATTGAAACAAGATGAGCTGCTCACCCGAATTGAACAATATCGACGTTTGCTCAAACAATTGTGCTACGACCCACGTATGATTATTACGGGTTTAAATCCACAAGAAATTATTGAATATGCGCTAAAACTTAAACAAGTTGAGCGTTATAACCAAGATGGTGTAGAACAGATTCGAGTCGCAGAAAGCCAAAAAATCTTATTGAGCTATTTTAGCAATAATATTTTGCACTGCTTTATTTTGCCTGCGTGTGTAGCATTAATTGTGCAGCAGTTTAATGAACAAAATTTAGCATTATCATGCGCAGATTTAATGCAAAAACTGCAGGCGATTTATCCATATTTGAAGCAAGAGTTTTTCTTGGCATGGACGGCGCAAGAACTTTCTCAAGAAATCGAAAAAATTGTGGCGTACTTTATTCAGCAAAATTGGGTTACAGAAGCAAATCTGCAATTACAGCCGAACCCAGCTACACAGCATGAACTCTATGCCTTAGCTGAACTGGCAAAACCAAGTTTAAATAATTTCGTATTGATTCAAGGGCTTTTGCAGCGTTATAGCGCACACATCCCTTTAAATCTGAAAGTTTTGGAAAAAATGACCAAAACCGTATTACAACGCGCTGCAGATTCTGCACAATTTAAGTATGCATATTATTTTGATAGTGCCACCTTAAAAAGTTTTATCAGCAGTTTAGATCAGCAAGCCTTGTTGCAACACAATGCTGCGCAGATAAGCCTAGATGATACTTTTAGTGCCAAAATGTCTGAATACTTTGCTTGGTATAACCCAGAAATTCACGAGTTATTAGCTGCATCGAGTGAATTTAGTGAGAAAGAATTAAAAAGTTTTGAACAGGTGAAAAAATAGGTTTTATTGTAACTCAGCCACTTTTTTATCAACTTTTTGATTAGAATATCAGCCCATTATTTATGATTGGCTGATATCTTTTCTTAAATGATACTTGTTCTCATATATAAATAATGATTTATGTTATATAATTTATCTTCCACTCCCGCCTAATATATATTGGGTTAGCTGTAAATTAAGAGAATAAAACAATGAACGATGGTCTTGAAATCACATCAATGCGTGAATCTGCGGATACCGTTGTTGGAATTTTAAAATCTTTGGCGAATAGTGACCGTCTTTTAATTCTTTGTCATTTATCTCAACAAGAATTAAACGTATCGCAAATTGAAGAAATAACTCAAATTCATCAGCCTACTTTATCGCAACAATTAATGATGCTGCGTAAAAGTGATGTGGTGAATACCCGCCGTGATGGCAAGCAAATTTTTTATTCAATTAAAGATGAAAAAATGGTGCAGGTACTTAATACCCTCTATGCACTTTATTGCCCGCAGGTCTAAATGATAATGCCTGTATTATCAGGCATCACCATAAAACTTGAATACTCTCCTGCTATTTCAAAGACTTCTTAGCATTTTTTGTTCATAATATATCTAAATTTATGATTTAGATTTCAGTATGTCAGATTTCAATTCACGTTTGGCTCGTGTACTGCCTGCTTGGCAATGGCTGCGAAAATACAATGCAGAAACATTGAAATCTGATCTGCTGTCTGCGTTTATTGTCATTGCCATGTTGGTACCTCAAGGAATGGCCTATGCCATGCTTGCAGGTTTGCCTCCTGTCATGGGTTTATACGCGAGCGTGATCCCCATGATCATGTACGCCTTGGTTGGTGGCAGCCCAACCTTGTCCATTGGCCCAGTCGCCATTATTTCTATGATGACCTTTGCGACGCTCAATCCTTTATTTGAAGTCGGCTCGGCAGCTTATATTCAAGCAGCTTGTTTACTTGCCCTGATGGTCGGCATTATTTCACTACTTTTAGGTGTTTTTCGTTTCGGTTTTTTAATTCAACTCATTAGCCATCCTGTTATTAAAAGCTTCATTATTGCCTCTGCATTAATGATTGCGATTGGACAGCTTAAATTTCTTTTAGACATCCCCCTTAAAGCCAATAACTTACCCGAGTTCTTATACAGCTTTTGGCAATATGTGGGACAAACCCATCTTTATAGCGTGCTCTTGGGTGTTGCTGCCATTTTATTTCTAATTTACGCCCCTAAAATCATCAACAGTAATGCCATTCGTGAACGTGTTCGAGGGAATGGTTTTATCTTAAAAGCCTTGCCATTGGTATTGGTGATCGGTTCGATTGCTTTGGTTTATTCATTGCATTTGCAACAAGTCGGAATTAAAACAGTCGGAGAAATTCCTTCAGGATTTCCGCCTATTCAATTCCCTGAATGGAATGCACAACTTGTTCTACAACTCCTTCCTGGCGCAGCCATGATTGCCATGATCAGTTTTGTGGAATCTCTGTCTATTGCGCAAGCCACCGCCTTACAACAACGTAGTCACTTAAATAGCAATCGGGAACTGATTGCACTCGGTTTAGCCAATTTTGGCGCAGGTGTTAGCTCCTCTTTTCCCGTCACAGGCAGTTTGTCGCGTACCGTGGTCAATGCCGATGCAGGTGCAAAAACACCAATGGCAGGTGTATTTACCTCCATCGTGATTGTTATTGTCAGTTTATACTTCACGGGATTTTTCCAAGACTTACCACTGGCTGTTTTGGCTGCAACCATTATTGTTTCAATTTGGAAACTGGTCGAGTTCCAATCTTTTAAAGAAACTTGGCGTTATTCCAAAGCCGATGGTCTGGCCATGTGGGTGACGTTCTTTGGTGTTGTATTCATTGATATTTCGACAGGTTTAATTATTGGGATTGTGTCCACCTTTATTCTAATGTTGTGGCGTATTAGCCGACCACATATTGCGGTAATTGGTTTACTTGAAGGCACACAACATTTTCGTAATATTCAGCGGCATCAAGTGCGTACCGCGCCACACGTGCTATCCATGCGAATTGATGAAAATCTAACCTTTTTAAATGCCAATACTTTAAAAGGCTTTTTTATTAATCAAGTCAGCCAAAACCCTCAGTTAAAGCATGTAGTGGTGAATTGTTCGAGTATTAGCAGTATTGATTTAAGCGCACTCGAAATGCTGGAAGATTTAAATCTTGAACTAAAAAAATTGAATATTTGTCTGCATTTTTCTGAAATTAAAGGCCCGGTAATGGACAAATTACAACACTCAAAACTTTTGCAGCATTTAAATGGAAAAGTTTTTTTTTCACATTATTTAGCCATGCAAGAGCTTGCGCCTGAACTGACTTAAAGATCAAGAAATTGATCTTTAATTTTATCTTTAAAACTGGATGTTCAACACACATACTTTTTGATCAATGAGTACTTTTATCTTGCTGAAATTTAAACAGTTTAATAAATATCACTTTTAAAAATATAGACTTAACTTTTAAATCAAAATTATTTTTAAGCACATGGATATTTCAGTATAAAATAGCCGCTTTTCTTTTACCTTATTTTCGTATGTTTTCAGCTTTTTTGCGTTTGAGTTTAGTCTCCCGAATTATGATTGCAATTGTACTCGGTGTGGCTGTTGCAATTTTATTTCCAGAATCTGCGCCTTATTTAAGCCTTTTGGGTGATTTATTTATTAAAGCCCTAAAGTCTGTTGCGCCAATTTTAGTGTTTATTTTGGTCATGGCATCGATTGCCAATTTTAAAATTGGAAGCAGCAATGCTTATATCAAACCGATTATGCTGATGTATGCGATTGGTATGTTCTTGGCTGCGCTCAGTGCAGTTATTGCAAGTACGCTTTTCCCAAGTACATTATTTTTAGATGTTGCAACACAGTCAGAATTAACCCCGCCGGGCAGTCTTGCTGAAATTTTGAAAAATCTTTTACTTAGTTTTGTTGCTAACCCTGTAGTTGCCATTGCCGAAGCCAACTTTATTGGTATTTTGGCTTGGGCTGTGGCTTTAGGGATTGCCTTCCGCCATGCTACAGAGTCCACCAAAGCATTGTTGAATGATGCAGCCAATGCAGTCAATCGCGTTATTCGCTTGGTGATTAACTTTGCGCCTTTCGGTATTTTTGGCTTGGTTGCCGTGACATTTGCCGATGCAGGCTTGAGCACCTTAGCCAGTTATGCTCAATTATTGGCAGTCTTGTTAGGTACGATGTTCTTTGTCGCGTTGGTCATCAACCCAATCATGGTGGCATTTGTGACCCGCAGCAATCCTTATCCTTTAGTTTTTCAATGCTTACGCGAAAGCGGTATTACCGCATTCTTTACCCGTAGTTCTGCAGCCAATATCCCTGTCAATTTAGACTTAGCCAAGCGTTTAGGCGTACAGGAGTCGACTGCAAGCGTTGCAATTCCTTTAGGTGCAGCAATTAATATGGCAGGCGCATCAGTCACCATTACCGTTTTGACCTTAGCTGCAGTAAATACCTTAGGGATTTCTGTCGATTTTAGCACCATGCTGATTTTATCTGTGGTTGCAACGGTGTCGGCCTGTGGTGCTTCAGGCGTTGCGGGCGGCTCGTTACTGCTGATTCCTGTAGCGTGTGGCTTATTTGGTATTTCTTCAGATATTGCTATGCAAGTTGTTGCAATTGGTATGGTCATTAGCGTATTGCAAGATTCAACCGAAACTGCACTTAACTCATCTACCGATGTGCTATTTACTACTGCGGTTGACCGTGGTTTGAGTTAAGATACAATGCGTTAGGAAACTTACGCAATCATCCATTATGCCTTTTCAAACTTTACCCCTTTGGGTGCAATTTGGTGCTTTTTTTCTAGCCGTCAATGCTGGAATTATTAACGTACTCGGATTGGTGACCGTACTGCACCAGTCCGTTTCGCACATGACTGGTAACGTCAGTATCTTGGCGATGGCGCTAATCGACTGGAAACCAGAAGCTATGATTTTCTTGTTTCTGGTGATTTTGTGCTACGTGATTGGCTCATTTTATAGTGGCGTCATTTTAGGAAATAGCAATTTTCGCTTAGGGCGTCGTTATGGTTTGCCCATGAGTTTGGTGGCATTTTTTATTTTAATCTGCTGGGCATTATTGCCTTATTTCCCACGTTATGCCCTGCTTTGGGCATCGGTTGCCATGGGCATACAAAATGCCATGATCAGCTACTATAAAGGCACCATCATCCGCACCACACATTTATCTGGGGTATTGACCGATTTAGGCTTAGCTCTCGGTTATCGAGTGCGGGGCTTACAAGTTGAAAAAAGGCGTATTGTTTTACACCTACTGATTTTAATTGGTTTCTTTGTGGGTGGATTACTCGCTGCAGCCATTTATCCTACATTTAAACTGAATTCTTTTCTGGTACCTGCAGGACTCAGCCTAAGTTTGAGTTTGGTGTATTGGATTATTTATTTTCGCTATCGACATCTTCAACATTAAGTTTCGGAAATTATCATGGTTAAAAATGCACTACAGGCACAATTGCTCAAAGCGGGTTTAGTGGATAATAAAAAAGCAAAAAAACTGTCTAAACAAACCTTACACGAACAGCGCACAGGTGAAAGTAAAGATGCTGAAGTGAAAGCCAAAATTGCACAGGCACAGCAAGAAAAACTCGCCAAAGACCAAGCTATTGAGCAAGAAAAGAAAGCCGCTTTACAGGAAAAAGAACTGAAAGCAGCAATTATGCAAATGATTCAGCAGCATAAAATTCGTGATACCGATGGTGAAGTGGCTTATCAGTTTTTAGATGGCAAGATTAAAAAAGTGTATATCAATCAACAAATTTACAATGCACTCGTGGCAGGTAGTTTGGTGATTGCCAAAGAAAATGACAGTTATGCGTTCCTGCCTAAAGCTTTAGCTGAACGTATTAATAGCAAAATGGAAGGCTTTATTATTGTCAATAATGCCGAGAAAAATGAAGCCACGACAGATGAAGAAGATCCATACGCAGCCTATGTGATTCCAGATGATTTAATGTGGTAGATCACGCAAGTATTTATGCAAATATTTATGCTAGGTATCTATTCAAAGCCAGTATCTGTACTGGCTTTTTTATTATGACTGCAACTTGATTGAAAACTTTCAGTAAAAACAAATAATTGAAATGTAGCAAAAAGTTACTCAGCCTTCAAATTTAAACTTTAGTCGATACACTATCTAACAATTTCATACATCAATGAAGAATTAAGGTGAATTGCAGGCCAAAATTCTAAGTGCCGTGCAGACGAAAATCAGCAACCTTAAAGCGAGGACCTTTTGCAAGAATTTAATTTTATTCAAAATATTCAGGAATGGTATAACCAATACCCTTGGTTAGAAATGCTGACCTCACTCAGTATTGTGATTCTACTGGCAATTTTAGCCAACTTTATTGCCAAGCAAATTGTAGTGCGCGGGATTCGCAAACTGATTTCTAAAATGACCTTTGCCAATAGTGAAATTATTTCACAGCATAGTGTCATCCGACGTATTGCCAACATTGTCCCAGCTGTCGTGATTATGAACGGCATCACCACCGTACCGCATTTGTCAGATAAAGTAGAAAGCTTTGTGCAAATGGGTGCGCAAGCCTTTATATTCCTGACCATTGCATTGGCAATTTCTGAATTTTTAAATATTTTTAACCTGTTCTATCAACGCAACCCTAAGTCACGCAACAAGCCAATTAAGGGCTATTTGCAGTTAGTTAAACTCATTATTTATGTGGTCTGTGCCCTCATGATTTTAGGCACTTTCCTGAAAAAAGATGTGTTTACCTTACTCGCAGGTTTTGGTGCGATGGCTGCTGTTTTGATGTTGGTTTTCCAAAATACCATTTTATCTCTAGTGGCTTCGGTACAAATTTCTTCCTACGATATGGTACGGATTGGTGACTGGATTGAAATGCCTTCTTTAAATGCCGATGGTGATGTCATTGATATGTCATTACATACAGTCACCGTGCAAAACTGGGATAAAACCCTGACCACTATTCCAACCAATAAACTCATTACCGATACCTTTAAAAACTGGCGTGGCATGCAGGAAGCTGGTGCCCGACGTATTAAACGTGCCATTTTAATTGATCAAAGTTCTGTGCACTTTATGACTGAACATGAACAAAGCAAACTTAAAGAGTTTTTGTTATTGGATCAATATTTACATAGCAAAAATGAAGAAATTGAGCAGTTTAATCAGCAGTTAGCAAATCAATCACAATACAACCAACGCCGTTTAACCAATTTAGGGACTTTTCGTGCCTATGTTGAATTTTATTTGAAACAGCATCCAGGTATTAATCAATCTCAGTCATTGATTATTCGCCAACTACAGCCCAGCAGTGAAGGTTTACCGCTAGAAATTTATGCCTTTACCAAAACCACTGCATGGAAAGAATATGAAAGTATTCAATCCGATATTTTTGATCATTTGCTGGCGATTATTCCTGAGTTTGGCTTAAAAGTGTATCAAGCACCATCAGGTTCAGATTTAAAGCAAATTGGCGCACCATTTAAAGCAAGCTCTGCCAAAAGTCTAAATCCTGTAGAAATTGACGAGGCATAATTGTGAATTTACTACCGAGCCATGTGTTGCAAAAATTCTTGCATGGCTCAGTAGCCGTTTTTATTTTCAGCAAGACGATAAAATTTTCATTAAATTAAAATGCTCTCGTACACTCGTATATGAATAAGAGAAAATAAAGTCTTATTTGTAAGAGCTTTGTTGAAACAAATATCTAACACTATGTTTTAATTATATTTAAATTTCCTCAAACCTTTAAATCACAGCTTGCTCCAAATTTATGTAATAAGGTCATTGCCGGTTGAAAAAGTCTAATGATTCTAAGAATTCACCTAACTTTTCAACTCACTAAAATGTGTCGCTCTTGTTAATTGATTCTGGATTCGAAAAATGATCATCAATAATTCGTCTAATGAAAGATTGAAATTCACTACTTTTGTGCTTTAGCGCTCTAGATGATCAATACACGCGCTACAGGATGAGGGGTACGAGTTTATAAAAGATCTCTAATAGACCAAATAATGAAAAGTTTAAGGCAGGACGCGGTACAACGTCGCAAAACATTGTTCTGCTTTTTCATTACTACAGAAATTAATGGTGTGCGCATTTTTCCATTTTACAAAATATTGTGAAATGTCCCCTGTTTGGTCTTCCTGATATCCAGAACAATCCACTTCATTATTGTCATATTTAACTTGCAAAATTAAAGCCGGTAACGAATTTGCAGGGTCTTGTGAAGGTTGATAATCATATACACCTGCAGACCATTCTTGACCGCTTTTAATCACCACATCGCTATTACTTTTAAAGTTGTAATATTCAATACATTTACGATTATTTGGGATTTGCATGCCCCACAGCCCCACAATTTCTGGACGGGTCACCACACGAAATTTATTGGTCGTTTCTGCTGCTACTGGCGTTAACTTGGCTGAATCTATTGTTGTATTTTCATTCGCAATCGCGCAGACAGAACATAAGCTTAAAACTGTGGTTAGATATATTTTTTTCATACATTTATTTAAAGACGCAGATTCAAATCTCAAGTGCAACACATTTGTAGTTAGTTGAAAAAGTTAGGTGTATTCATAGAATCATTAGACTTTTTCAACCCGCAATTGGAAAGCACACGATGAAGAAATACACCCAACTTT
>NZ_JAYFSK010000031.1:0-32248 GCF_041464035.1 Acinetobacter sp. AL9
CTACAAATCGCTTCAACACCATATCGATCTTTATTGTTCTGGATAAAATCCACCATTATTTGTGTGGGCGGTCGAGCTCCGCCTGGGCGAAAAAAGCGGCTGCTTTACGTAGAATTTCATTGGCACGTTTTAATTCTTTAATTTCACGTTCCATTTGCTTCATTTTTTCTTGGTCAGATATCTGTTGTACTTTGGCAGGATTTAGTTGATCCATATGCTTTAAATACCAAACACGCAATGTTTCAGGAGTACAACCCTTGCGCAGCATGCTGCTCAGGTGCAATAGCTGTGATTGCAGCCCAAGTAGAAGGATAATCTTTTTCAGATTCAATCAATAATTGAACCGCTCTTTCTCTGATTTCAGGGGTATATTTTGGTTTTGTCATTGGAACATTCTCTCAAGAAAGTTGGTCTCCGACAAACCCGGTACGGTTCAGATAATTCTGATCCTGTGTTTTCAGTGTGACTGTAGACCACATCCATCCTTTACGGATATAGGCTTCTAAGACCTGCTCAGGGTTAAGTTTTACAATAGCGCCATCAAGTTCAAGTGTAAGCTCAGGAAATTCATAGTTTATGCACCATTTGGTTGAACCTGCAAAAATATAGCTAAGTAAACTTGGTTGAATTTCCATAATGCCCTAAAGAAAAAATTATTAAAATAATGAAAGATTTGCGAGTAATTATAAAGTTATGAGATATTTTTTTCAGCAATAAGTATGGCTTTGTTGCACAAACACTTAAAAGTTAAAGTGCCTTTGTACGCCACGATCAATTCTATAGCCCTGTGAAGCAACAAATTTCGATTCACTTAGATACTGATGTTCTTGCATTTAACGAGACTGGCATCTAATCGAGTTGTCGTAAAATTTAAAACATGCTGCTTACGATAGCTCAATTAAAAATATTTGTGTAGATACCTATGCCTTGGGGGTAGAACTGGCTGTTTGCTGGCTCGCTACGCAGTGGTCAGCGAGCAGCGAACATGATGACCCTGATCCAGTCAGCAAAGATGAATGGGCTGTATCCATATGCCTATTTAAGTGATGTGCTGAAAAGGTTGCCGACAGATAAAGTGACCCAAATAGAATTACTGCGACACCGCTGGGAACCTGAACCCAATTAAAAAATAGCGATGGGGTTCAGCGGATGCTTACCAAAATTTGAGGCGAGGCACATGATTTTCTGCTCAATTTAAACTGTTTTAACAGCATATCGATCAGTTTGATAAGCTCAAAGATTTACATCTTAGGCGGTTTTTTCACTTGCTTTTTATGACTGGATTTAATGATGTTTTGTTGAAACTGTTTATGGAAATTGAGGGGTTGTAACTAATATAGTGGGGGAGTTTGCAGAATATTAGATATTTTAAAATTATAAGTATTTGAATAATATTATTATTGTGATTATTAACTAAAAAATCTTTAAAAGTAAATAAAAAAAATGTTATAAAATTTTGTGTGTTAATTTTTGGTCATTTTAGTATGATTTTTGCTCAGTCAGCAAGCAACACTGCCCTCTTTCTTTATCAGTTTGTTCTTCCTTTCGTGACAAAAACACCAAAGCTACCCAAGTTGAAGCAGCAGGTGGGGAGTCTGAAGAAACAGAAACCAGGCAAGGATAAAGAGAAACAAGAGGAATTTGAAAAATGCTATGTGAAGATATGGCAGCAGATTCTCGAGATCTTAAAAACGGACAGTGCCGTGCGTGCACATGTGCACTATATGCCACAGCTGCAGTTGATCCGTGAACTTGATATTTATATTGATCCAGAAGTGCAGGCTGAGGTTTTTGGTCAGTCAGGGAAACTCAGTGCCCATTTTTTGATGACGTTTTTTAACTTGCGCAACGAGGAGGTCAAAAAACAAGTTAAAGAGATCCTGAAAATTAAGCGTCAGTGTGATCTTAGTCCTGAAGAAAAAATTGAATTGTGAGTCATGAAACGTGGCAAAAGTAAAATCTTTAGAAAATCTTTTGAAAGCTCAGCTCACTACTGAAGCGAAAGAATGTGAGAAATTAAATACAGCAGACAAAATAGCTAGTGATAAATTGCGGGTCAAATTCGCGATCCTATACTTGCAACTGCAGCAAACGGTGACGTCCACAGGATTTTCTGAATTACATGCAGAGGATGTGCACCAAATTGAGAAATTGAAAGCTAATGCGGCTGAGGTTTACACCTCGATTGTGAGCGCCCGACAACTAGGCAAGGATTATCTATTTGCGGCATTCACTTATTTTGCTACGTATGTTTCTGAACAGCTGGATGAAACCGGGTATTTGCTCTTGCGGGTCAGTTATTTGTTTTACAAGCAATATCAGGCGATTTGTCCGTTAACGGCTTCTGACGCCAAGCAAAAAGAAATCTGTGATTTGTTGCGCTACATTTGTAAACCGCTGGTTGAGCTTGGTCTGCAACAGCAAGAGGAAAGCAGTGAGGAAAGCGACAGCAGACGATTACTGCAATGCTATTTAGATTTTATGTTGAATCTGGTGCAGTTCAATAAGGAAATTTATGAGAATTGGACGGAGTTTATTCAGGATTTTTCTTTAAAAGAGAAAAAATTTTCCAACTACTTGCGTGCACTAACCATCATTTTTAAACGTCTGGCCGACAAAAAAATCGTGTATCGAAAAATACACAGGAAAATACGAAGAAAACGCATACTGCAAAGAATAAAAGCTAAAAAACGGAAACCGAGAAAACCAAGACCTAAAAAGCTGAAACCTGTGCCGGATTGGCCCTCGCAAGAAGAGGAAGTTGAAAAGGACTACCCGTCGCAGGGGAAGATCACTTTATCTTATTTTCCGGCTGATATCACGTTTGATCCATGGATCGTGATAGATGAAGAGGGCGAGATCGATGCGATTGAACAAGGTTGGCAGATCGAAACCACGGATCCGGGAACTGGTCGTTTTTTTAGATTTGTGAATGAATATGCGACGCATATGTTGCGACATCGACAGCGTCGTTTACAACCGCTGGTGACCAACTCTTATTATATGAGTCAGGATGTAATTCAGCATCTTTTTTACCTGTTAAATGGCGAATTAAATAGCCAAGATCCGGACAGTTCTGCCATGGCTGCCGCCTGCTTACTCAGCCTGAGCAGTGGCTTGTCACCTGTTGCACTCCTGAACTATGAACAGCTGATTGAAAAGGGGATGCTGCTGAAAACGGGGAGCGCCAAGCGGACGGAATATCAGGTGAGACTGTATCTGGCGATTACTCAGCAAAAAAATGAAAGTTTAATGCCACATCAGTTGAATCATATGGTATCTCATGAGCTGTATTTGTCCAGCAGCTGGTTTGAATATCTACATTTACGTTGTAGTACTTCGCCTGTGACGGTGCAAGAGGTCAATCAATATCTGAAAAAATGCATAGCAGGACAACAGCTTGGTTCAATCACTGTCGAAAAGTTACAGGCACAGTTGTACTTCCATGTTTTTCACCACACGTTTAATGAATATATTGCACATGTGCTATCGGGCAAAGATAGTTCTCATGATCTTCCCGGCAGTTTTTACGGAGGGGTTGCAAAGAAGCAGCTGAATGAGAAGTACCGGATTTATCTGAATACGCTGTGCAGACCGGACACGGAAGCCGAGATCAAGATCGTCGAGCAGCAGTTTGAAAGCTCGAGTGAAGCGGATACCACCCGGCTGGGGAGTCAATTGGCCCTGACTCCGGATTTTGTGTCTGATTTCTTCCAGCAGCTGCATAAGGTCTGTCATGAGAAAATTCAGTTGCATCAGCACTTGATCGAGCGGATCAATGCCTACAGTTTGTGGATGTGGCATATCAGCCTGTTATGTTTAACACGACGTCCGCAAGAACATTTGTTGGGGGAGTGTAGTGCTTATGATCTGGATTTAAGACTGCTATATGTGAATGATAAAAAGAATAGCCAATCACGTAAGGATGGGCGTTTTATTCCGTTAGCGAAGTTTTTTACTCAGGCGTTTAAGCATTATCTCGATTTCTTAAACAGTGTGGTCACTCACTATGCTGACTTACTGAAATTTGTCTTCAAGAAAAATTTCACCCTTGAAGATCTGTTTGGCAAGGTGATTGTCTATCCGGGAAGCCTGCCAGTGACGGCTCAAGCATGGGACAGTCCTAAAATCAGGATCAAGCCTCTTAGCCGAGCTTGGGTGAATGAAGCGTTGTCGCGCTATGCCTCAGCGCCTATTTACAATAACTGGCTGCGCCATTTTGCAATGAATATGCTGATGGATCATGGAGTGTCGTTTAATGTGATTCAGGCCTTGTACGGCCATGATCAACGCGATCAGGAGCTGTTTTATCGTTATTCCTCAGCCTCCTTGTATCAGTATATATGCCATGTCAGTCAAGGCATCGATGAGATGATCAAGATATTGCAGGTTGAGCATTTATCCAGTCCGATGCCAAAAAAGGATAAAGCACATGACAAAGCATGATGTGATTGCTACGTATATTTGTGAGCAAGTTGAACTGACTTTTCAGCAGATGCTCCAATCGATTGCAGGGCGTAAAAGAAGTACGACAGATATTGATAAAGGGCTTGAGAAAATCTGGCTAGATTTTCAGTCAGCGCTGAAGAAATTTTTGAAGAACCATAAGCTTAGCACGGCAACACTCCGAGCCCCTTATCTACAACAGAGCGAAGCCTATTTTTTTCAGCTGAAGGAAGACTACCTGAGCGAAACGCAAGAGGCTTATCCGATTAAAATCATGTCCCTGATATATGAAAATATCAAGCAGCAAGTCGAAGCGGATTTTAATAATAAGATGTCGGAGGTCATTAAAAAAAATCAGGGTAATACGCTTGAAATCGATAGCGAAATTGAGAAAATTTGGGTGGATTGTCAGGAAGAAATCAAGGCATTTTTAAAGGAAAGAAAGATTGCCACGGTCGCGCTGAGAGCCCCTTATTTACAATGGGCTGAAGACTGTTTGATTAAGCGTAAAGAAGCTTATGAAAGCGCGTCGGAAGATGCTTATTTGATTAAGATTCCATCAACCATTTATCATCAAATTGCTCAGCAAGTGGCCTTTACTTTTCAACAAATGAAGGAGGCTATTGCAGGACAGAAGGACAGCCAGCAGGAGGTCGATGACCAGATTGCCCGAATCTGGGCGAATTTCGCCAAAGGACTGGAGACTTTCTTAAGGAACAAAGACTTCACCACTCGTGCCAAGCGCAAACCGTATATCAAACACAGTGAAGCCAGTTTTTTAGCCTGTTTAGAACAGTATCAGAATGAGGAACACCAGCCTTATCCGATTAAGCTGCGTCCTACGACGCTGTTTTCTGATCCTCCACCGCGGCAGATTCTCAGCACTGAAGCCAGACTGCGGTTGGGACAGCAGCATTTTCATATTGCCAGAGGACTGAAAGCGTATTGGCGTAGCGAGACATTGCAGATGCCAACAGCACAACAGTGCTTGGGTCATCTGTATTTAAGTCTGATTTATTGTTCAGGCTGTAGTGATCTCACTCAGCTGGTCGCCATCGGCAATCGTCTGCTGGAGGAGGAGAAAGAGAAGGAGAAAATGTGCCATCCGTTATCTGGGTATTCAACACTGTATCGAAGTGACTATAAAAAAATTACCAATCCACTGGTTCTCAGTTACTGCATGCCACACCGCTATTACGGCAATGAGATTAAAGACAAGAAGATTTATCAGTGGCGGCATGTCTGGTTCAATCCTTATGCACAACTTTTTTTACACATCCTGAAACAGCAAGCAGAGGACCTGCAACCACAACATCCGCGTAAGGTGCTGGAAGCGATTCTGAGTGTGTTCGAGAATCTTAAAAAACAGCTCAAGGTCTCGGAACAGATTGCGGCATTAAAAAAAATCTTGCGATCCGAGGATCAGGATCTCATTGAGATCACTGCACTCAAGCCCTTTCAGCATGTCAATTTGGCGCTAGAAATCCATCCAGACTTGAGTCTGGATATGTGTTTAAGTGAAGTATTGCAGAATCATCTAAAAACCGTGTCTTTAACGGCAGAAGACCAAGGTGTAGCCTGGTTCAATACCTTGAAATCCACGAATGATCTTGTCAAAGTAGAATATGGGATCCTCCCGTTAGAGACTGAAACAGCCAAACCGGTGGTTATCACGGCACATCAGCAACTGAACGAGCTTCCATTTGAGTTGGATTTTTTTGAACAAGAGCGAGCCCCGGCAGGGAAAAATAAGCAAAGCCAAAGACAACGCCATCAGCAGCAGTTTAAGCAATGGCGCAATATTCAAACCCGGTTGAGTGTAAAGAAGGCAGCCTTAGCGGGCGACAATTATAAAGAATGCAATTTGATAGAAGCACAGTTAAGACTATTGAGCTGGATCTTTTATTTGAGAAAAGAAGAAAAAGAAAACGGCAAGAAATTAAAATTGAGTAGTATCAAGCGTTATCTGAGCAGTTTTGCGAAAGACTATTTCTTTCATATCTATATGTATGACAATGACCTTGAACAGATGAATGTAGAGCACTATGAGCAATTGTATGCCTCCATCCTGAACGGCATCGATGAACGTGCTGAAACACAGCGTGAATACACAGACACTCGCACTCAGGGTCGGGCACAATATGCCTTTGGACGACTGAAAGATTTCCATGCTTTTTGCCAGAAAGAATATCCAGAGAATGTGCCAGCGGTCAGCAGCTTTGACCACAGTGATTTTCAACGTATCCAGTTCTGTCAAGCCAAGCTCATCAGCCCACAGCTGTTTATTCAATTAAAAAAAACAGTCATTCAGAAAATTGAGGCCTGTTCAACTCAAAAAGAAAAAGTCCATTTGCAGCTGTTGCTGCTAATGTACATCCTGGCTTATCGTTTGGGATGTAGACTCAATGAAATCCGGGGGCTGACGCTGGGTGAAATCATTTGTCCTCAACTGCTGTGGAAAGACGATCCAGGCAATCAAACGGTCGCCATACGCATCACCTTGAAAAATAATGTCTATCGACGACTGAAAAGCCAAAATGCGCAACGTCAACTCGATTTGAACGCGGTATTACTGGATGATGAACTGCAAGCGGTGAAAAGCTATCTTCTGCATTGTTTTCAGCAGCCGAATAATAAGAAGGCGAACGAGCAGTTGGTTTTTGAGATCGGTGGAGAAATCCTGAGCGAGCTGTATATCTCAAAAATGACCCGGCTGCTGTTCGATGAAGTCATCAAGCCAGATCACGGCTATACCTTCCACAGTTTCCGCCATAGTGCCGCCACTCATTTGGCAATCGCCTGGTTGGGATCGAAAGAAATGGTGATGACCTATACCGACTACAGCTGGCAGCAGGCTAAGTCTATGCGCAAGCATCTGTTCGGTGAACAGGCTATCAGGCATGAAGCGGTGATTCAGCATAAATGGCGTTTGCTGGCCGATTGGATGGGGCATAGCTCGATTGAACAAACGGCCTCACACTACCTGCATACCCTGGATCTGCTGGCGATTGATCGAATTTACAATACGCCCTGTGTAGTTCATCCTGCTGTTCTGAATAGGCATTATGATCGTGAAGAAACTGAAGCGGTGGATCTGAATCGCGACAGCCAACACCGAAAGTGCTTTGAACGTGAGCAACTGGTGTTGGGTATTGATCAGAAAGTACAACCTTATCTGATGCCCAAGATGCAATTCGAGCTGAAGCCATTATCCTACAAGGTCATCTACACGTATCTCAACACATATCAAGATGCAGAGATCCAAGCACCTCATATAGTGGATAACCTAGATATTTGGATTAAGCGTGCGCTTTGGCTTGCTGTAAAATGGCAAGTACCTTCATTCAGTAAACTTGGATGGAATTTGGACAATGCTGCATCGATCGAGAAAAAGTACTTAAGCGACCTATATGACAAGCAGATCAAAACCAAGCTGAAGCCAAAGAGCCTACAGCTATTTATCGCATTAAAAGATCTTTTAAAGGAGAAAGTTCTGTCGGCTTTAGCTGTATTGATTCAGCATGGCAAACTCAGAAGAAACCAGTTTTGTTTCCAATGTCGTTTTGATGCCCAGCAAAAGCCAAAAATGGATTGGGAAATGCAGGATTTTATCGAGGGGATGCAGCTGTTGTTACCTGAAGATGTCCAATTACAGTACGATAACTATCCGGTGGATCTCACGCAAAAAAGTCGTGAGATTCACGTCTATTTTATCGATCAACAAAGCAATAAAAACATTACATTATCCCTTGCATTTGATTTGCTACTGGAAGCTGTACAACACCCTTCCTTATGGGAATAGCCTAAGCAGATATCGTTCAATTTAAGGGGCCCAGGCCTTTGCTTTGTCAAAATCTGATTTGCCAAGCAAAGGCCTGGGTTTCCGCGAATTTGATTTTTTGTTTTAATTATTCTCATGATTTTAATTCATTGAGGCCCTTTCATAGAATTAAAAAATAAATGTAGGTAGTGCTTCAAAAAGTATGCTGCATAGATTTTGAGATAAATAGGCATCCTTGGGGGTATTGAAAATACAGGGATTTTTTCGGTTAAAATTTTTAAAAAATTAGCCAGCATTAAATTTGAAACACCACCAGAAAATGAAAAAAATTCTAATTTGGTTTGACCAAAGAAAAAGATACCCATATGATAATTACGTTACAGCAAAATCTGTAATCGGGCGTGGAAACCTGAAAATTACTACAGAAGCATTAAAACCGCTTTAGCGGTTTTTTGTGCTTATTATGCTTAGTTTGCCATTATGGTAGGCCAGGCAGGGCAGTCTATGACTGGCCGTCTTCTGTAGTGCGGTATTTCCACCCCTGTTTGGTCTACCTCCATCTCGTGGAAAAGATGGTTGTAGATAGTTAATTCTAAACTACAGGTACTAAACATGAAGATTTTATTATCTAATCCCCCCATTTCTCTTAGGTCTCTTTTGTTAGCGCTGACTGGATATTGACGGTCATTTAATTCACAGCTTTAACCAAATCGAACTATATACATTTTCAAATTTCGTACTTGAGCGAAAGTAGGAAAGTGTTGCCTGGAGAAAATAAGAAATGGGTTCTACACGACTATTGACCAATATTATTCAGCGTAAAGTCATGTTGCCAGAAGAAATGTCACCATCAATGCAACGAGACAATTTTGAAGTTGCACTGACTGATTTTGAAAAGCATGCCATCATCAAATGTTTATTTAAAGCGGATAACCAGCGTTCTACGGAATGTTGGAGTGTGCGGGAAATTGCAAACTTTATTGGGAATTGCACAGAAGATCAAAATATCAATTTGTGTATTTTGTATTGGAAAGATATACACGGCAACATCTATATTATCGATGGGGCGCATCGCCTTTCGAGTATTTATGCGTGGGTCAAGAGATATTTTGCAGATGAACAAGCCACTCAAGCGCCTAATTTTAGCGATCAACAAAAAGAAGATATTCGTGACCTGCGAAATCATTTAGGGGATCTAGCTGACTTCCAAAAAATTTGTATTGATCCTAAATTTGCAGAACAAAAATCTAAATTAGACGATATTAAAATCAGTTTCCGGCAAGTGCTTGGTACTCCAGAAGATGCACGACGCGTATTCCAATCGATTAACTCAGATACTAAACGCCTGGATAAATATGAGGAATATCATCTAAGAAGTCGGGGAAGTGATGCATATTATGCGATCTATGCTTGTTGTTATATCAATGACAATAAATCCAATTTAGAAGAGCTTCAATATACACGCTTAAATGCGCTGATCGAGTTGGGGGAGAAGATCCATCAACTGCTTTTCTCTACCATCTTATTAGATACTGAAATGAGTCATGGTAAAAAAATTGGCTTGGTCAATGAGCTCATGAATATCATCGCGGGTGATCAGATTCATAATATCATGAGCCTGAATCAGGGTGAACGCGTTGAAAAGATCATGTCACATCTGTTTACGGTCCTTTGCCGAATGGCCACTCCTGTAAAAAATACTGGGGTTCCGAGTTTGGGCTTACATCCGTTCTTATATTTTTATAAGGACCAGCGTTTTCAGATTACTTCCTTTCTAGCATGGTTTTCAATTGTGTTTGAAATTCATGAAAGTCGCATGCAGATTCATCATCGAACGATTAGTTTCAAGGACTTCACCCGGGTACGCCGTAGTATTGAGTTCTTGATCGCCAATTTCCCCGTGGCGACCACCGAAACGGTCGGCAAGTTCGGCAGTGGTATCAAGGGCTATGATCGTCTACAAATCGTCTATAAAGCCTTTATTTGCTTAAGCTTGGAAATGGAGGTTGATTTTGATGATGAGGAATGCCTGAATACCTTTATTCTGTCCATGTCTAAGGCCTTCAAGTACATCAACTTTAACGAGTTCTATGTCGAAAGATTTTTGGGGAATTATGATGATACGGTCGTGAAGCATGTGGTGGGATATGTGGAGTCGATTAGTCCAATCCCGCGCTCAAAGCCCAAATCCTTTTCAGCATTAACTAAAAGTTTACTTAAGCACAATTTTCTGGTGGGTAATCATAACTTTTGCCTCATTTGTGATGGATTGATCTATCTTGATTCTACTGAATCGGATCATCGGATTGCCAAAGCCGTAGGTGGGCAAGGTGTTCTAGAGAATGGTCTGCTGGTTCATCCCATCTGTAATAGAATGAAATCAGATCTGAGTCTGGAAGAGATTAGAGCGGATTTGTTTGGTGAATTACTGTATTGAGCAGCAGAGGGGGTAAATTAATTTTCTAAAATTTATCAATGATTTAACTTTTGATATATTCAGCCAATGTGGTTGTTTTTAATTCACTTTAGAATCACAACCAGAAACTAGCTGTAGTTTCTGAATGACCGTCAAGGTCCTTAGTTTCGCCCATAGATTCCCTCTGTGGGCTTTTTTTTGATCAAAAATTGTATAGATGCCCTAAAATAAACCTTTTAGCATTTCATAAGCAATGAGGATTAAGGCTGAGACCATCAGCACAACAAAAATGAGTTCCACTCTAGTTAACATATTAATTCCTTTTACTTTTCACTTAATTTATATAGCAGTTAAGTCGCAGCATCAATGACATAACATGACATGGAAAATAATCAAAAAGACAGAATTTGGATTTTCATCAGATCTGCTGTTTGCATACTTCAACAGTAGTTTTGAATGTTTCACTTAACCTTTAAACTTTTCTTAAAACTAAATATATTTACATATACATTCTAAAATTTGATAGAATTTATTAAAACTTTAGATTCTAAGTGTAAATAATGAGAAGCGCTAATATTCGACGTGATGGCTACTTAAAATTTCTGAATACATGGCAAGACCGTGATGTCATTAAAGTACTTTCAGGTGTGCGTCGCTCTGGAAAATCCACCTTATTGGCGATGTTTCAACAAGACCTAAAAGCACAGGGTGTACAAGCCGAAAACATCATTGCCATCAACTTCGAATTTATGGAATTTGAAGAACTCACCGATTACCGTAAACTACATGATTATGTATTGTCCAAAGTTGATAAAAGTAAAAAAAACTATGTTTTTTTAGATGAAATACAACATGTTACAAATTTTGAGAAAGTAGTCGACTCTTTATATGTTCGGGATTATATCGATTTATATATTACAGGTTCAAATGCATTCTTTCTAAGTGGAGAACTTGCGACGTTACTCACAGGACGCTATATCGAGCAACATGTTTTACCCTTGTCATTCCAAGAGTTTAAACAGTGGCATATTGAAAATAATCCGATCATCCAACAATTATCCAATCGTGATTTGTATGCCATGTACACGCGCAGTAGTTTCCCCTATACGCTTGCCATGACCAGCCAGCAGGAAACCTATGATTACTTGCAAGCGGTCTATGCCAGTGTAATGTTTAAAGATGTTATTCCCCGTTTGAATACGGCCGATATTAACTCTCTCGAGCGTGTCGCAAGATATTTGGCAAGCGTGACAGGCTCACCCATTTCCATCAATAAAATTAAAAATACCTTTGTTTCAAGCGGGGTTAAAATCTCATTTGAAACAGTAAAACGCTATATTCAGGGCTTACAGGACAGTTTGCTATTTTATAGTGCCGCACAATTTAAAGTACGTGGGCGTGAGTTATTACAATCCTCTGAAAAATACTATTTAGTTGATGTCGGATTGCGCCGGATTATGTTGCCTGATGCTAATGCTGATCAAGGTCATATCTTAGAAAATGTGATTTATCTTGAGCTTGTCAGACGAGGTTATACGGTCTATGTAGGGCGGGTTGATGAATATGAAATTGATTTTGTTGCTGTCGATACTTTACAGAATTTAACTTATTATCAGGTGGCATTAGAAACGCTCAATGAGGAGACACTCAGCCGAGAGTTACGTCCATTACAGAAAATTTCTGATTCGTATCCCAAGTATTTACTTACCTTAGACACGATAGGGACTGAAGCCAATTATAATGGTATTGTAAAAATGAACGCTCTTGATTGGTTGCTGTCTGAAAATAAGTAAAGTTGGGGGTAGGCATCGACACTACTATGTATTGATCAAAACCCAAAGACTTTTCAGCATTAACCAAGAATGTGATCAAGCATAATTTCTACTCCATTTGTGATGGATTGATTTACCTCGACTCGATTGAGTCAGATCATCATGATTGAGCCAGAGTCGCTTACTGAAAGTAGCGAGAATTGCGCTGGAGTTTCTGAAGGATATTAATTCCTTAGTTTGCCCATTCATCCGTGTGGGCATTTTTTTTGATTAAAATACAATGCTGTTCTTGCTAAAAAATGACGGCACCCACCATAAAACACAATATTCCAAAAATAATCCAAGGCCAGATCTTTGTCTTCGGTTGTTCTAAATTCTGAGGATTATATTCCGTGTGTTCTAGCGATGTCGGTTGTGGAACACGGGTCTTTTTAGAGTAAGGCTGGTGTTTAGAGTAAGATAGTCCCGTACCTGGAATGCCGACACTGGTTCGCGTACCTTTTTTCCCAATATTTAGAGAAGCACCAGGTTTGCCAATGCTGGCACTGCTGATGCCTTTATGGGTCAGATTAATTTTAAAACCCGGGAATAATTTAATACTTTTACGAAATCTAAAACCCATATTGCTCTCATTCTAAAATTTAGCTCAATTCACGCGCTATACCAGGATCCATGATCTGCTAGAGATCTTACTTTGACAGCTATCATCACGATATTAGTATATTTTTTATCTGGTGATTGCAATACTACCTTTAAATACCGTCAAAAATGTTTACTGTATATTTGCTGTAGGGTAATCTTAAAGCTGCTATTTATTGACTGATTGGTATATGACGACAGATAAGCATGAAGTGCTTCTTCGAATGCGAGCCATCGAGTTGCTTGCTTACTGGGAAGGTCGTTTGGTTACCAATCGTTTGATGAGCTGGTTTGGGCTCAGTCGACAGCAGGCTTCTGCGGATATCAAGCGTTACAATACGCTTTACAACCTCGATGCCTTGATTCATGATCCATCGGTAAAAGGCTATGTGCCTAAAGCCAGTTTTCAACCGGTACTGACTACAGCTAATATCAATGAGTATCTCAATATGCTCTCGGGCTTGGTCAGTGAATCACATGCCCTGATTGCGACACCAGAACCGAATCTCTCAGCGGTCCAGTTACCCGATCGCAGTGTGCGTCCTGAAGTCATCAGGGAGGTGTTGCGTGCCTGTCGAACACAAAGCTGTCTCAAAATTATTTATGCCTCCATGCAGAATCCGCAGTGGCATGAACGCATGATTTCCCCACATACCCTGGTGTATACCGGTTTTCGCTGGCATGTCCGTGCCTATTGCCATCAGAGCAAGCAGTTTAAGGACTTTTTACTCTCCAGAATTGATCGCACACCTGTTGTGGTAGCGATTGAGTCAGTAGACCCTGCTCAGGATCAGCAATGGCATGAAGAAATTGTACTGACGCTGATCCCTAATCCAAAATTGAATGAAGCTCAAAAAGCGCTGGTCGAAAAAGACTTCGGCATGCCTGATGGCAGATTACAGATTCCGGTGAAAAAAGCCCTGGCTCACTATACCTTGCAGCGATATCAGGCTGCGATCACGCTGGCTGAGGCGGATGATGCCTTGAAATATCCCTTGGTACTACAACGCTCAGATATCGAAAAGCTGTCATCTTACCTGTTTGATCAAGCTTCATAGGAGATTGGCTATGTTAGAACAATTTCATTATGACAGTGACCTAATTGGTGGCTCACTGATGGTACGTGAAAGCCGGCTGATCGCGGATCTGTTATTACGAGAGGCGACTCCAGAACAATGGCATCAGGCCATTCAGATTGACAATATTCTGCAAAAAAGAACTGCGGCTTCGGCGCAACGCAATGCCACCGCTATTCGTAAGCGTCTGGAGCGCTTGGAGCCTGATTTCTGGAAAGCACTACGTGATGGGGATGATGAGCTGGCGACCCAGGTGGCTTTTTGTGGCGCATTGGAACGCAACCTATTGCTGCTTGAGTTTATGGAAACAGTGATGAGAGAGGCCTATATCTCCCAGGCTCAATACCTGGACAGTTATATCTGGTCAGACTTTCTGGATGAGCGTTCACAACGCGATCTTGATATCTGTGATTGGAAAGAGTCCAGCAAGAAAAAAATGGGGCAGGTGGTATTTCGCATGCTGGCAGAAGCCGGTTACTTAAAAAGTACCCGTAAGCTGGAGTTGCAGCGTGTGATCGTCAGAGCAGAGCTGCGTAGCCTGTTGGAAGAACATTATAAACAACGCATTAAAAGATCTATGGAAGTGTCGCTATGGACGCGGTAGTTGTAGAGGGGCAGCAATGAGTCAAAAAATACATGAGCGTCTAAATCAGATTCCAGAGCGAATACTTTCCACCGAGTTTCTCACCGGGCAAGGACTGGGTAATGAAATTGGCTTCTGGATTTTTGATTATGCACCTGAAGATGAGTTGAAAGTGCGCGAATATCTGCATTTTCTAGACGGGATGCTGGAGAAAAAACACAGTCAGCTGAAGGTGGTGAATATCAACCTGCTGCAAGCCGTGGTGGATTATCTGGCTGAGCGTAACTTCATCGATAAAGCCATTCAAATGCAAAAAGCCAAAGGCGATGAAGCGCTGCTCAAAGCCTTAAAGGGCCCACTGCATATGGATAAGTTCGCGCCTTATCTGGTGAGTAAATATGCCACCAATGCGCAAGATATTGTGTTGATGACTGGGGTAGGGTCGGTTTGGCCACTGTTACGTGCCCATCACTTATTAAATAGTTTGCATTCGTTACTGGGGCATAAGCCAGTGGTGCTGTTTTACCCAGGCTATTACGACGGTCAAGCGATGAGTTTATTTGGAAAAATTCCAAGCAATAATTACTACAGAGCATTCAGATTAGTGCCTTAAACACGGCAAATAGAAATAAGAATTCGGGGGAATGGATTGAGATGAACATTAAAGAACTTTTTTATAAGCCATTAGATCGTGCGATTAACGGGGTCGTAAAAGCAGACCAGAATGACAATACTACGGTTTATCAGGAACTCGATGAGTATGTGGTCACCAATGAACTGGAAAAGCATTTTCGGGACTTTTTCCAGTCTTATGGCACAGACCTGAGCGATCCTTCGATTGCCAACCGTGTCGGCGTATGGATTTCGGGCTTCTTTGGTTCAGGTAAATCACACTTCCTGAAAACCTTGTCGTATATTCTGGCCAATAAAGTGGCACGCGATGCGGAAGGTAACGAACGCAGTGCTGCAGAATTCTTTGATGAAACTAAAATCCGCGATGCATTTATCCGTGCCGATATTGGCAAGGCCATCAGCCATCATGCCGATGTCATCCTGTTTAACATCGACAGTAAAGCCAGCTCCAATGATGATGGCAATCCGATCCTGAATGTGTTTTTACGCGTGTTTAACGAGTATCAGGGGTTTAGTGCTGACCATCCACATATTGCCCATATGGAACGTCACCTGAGCCAGAAAGGTGTCTACGAACGCTTTAAACAGGCGTTTGAGGAATCCAGCGGCATGTCCTGGCTAGAGGAGCGTGACGGCTATCAGTTCTATCAGGATGATGTCGAAACCGCGATTTCCCAAGCCCTCAACTTATCTGCTGAAGCTGCGCACAAGTGGTTTGAAGATTCTGAACAAACATTTAGTGTTTCGGTTGAAAACTTCTGTCAGTGGGTGAAAGAATATCTGGACAGCAAAGGACCGCAGCAACGGATATTGTTCCTGGTGGATGAAGTAGGTCAGTTTATTGGTAGCGATACCCGCTTGATGCTGACCTTACAGACGATTACTGAAAACCTCGGCACGATTTGTAAAGGCCGGGCTTGGATTATCGTCACCTCACAGGCAGACATCGATGCTGTTTTAGGTGAGATGTCCTCTTCCAAAGCCAATGACTTCTCCAAGATTGCCGGACGTTTTAAAACCCGTTTATCGTTGTCCAGTTCGAATACCGATGAAGTCATCCAGAAACGTTTACTGCGCAAGACGCCGGAAGCTGAAGCATTGCTCAGATCGGTGTTTGAGCAAAAGGGCGACATCTTAAAAAACCAAATTACCTTTGACCGTTCAGGCCCGACACTCAAAAACTATGAAGGTCCAGACAGTTTTATCCATAACTATCCTTTTGCGCCGTACCATTTCCAGCTGGTGCAAAAAGTCTTTGAAGAAATCCGTAAAGTCGGTGCGACCGGTGCACACCTAGCCTATGGTGAGCGTTCCATGCTGGATGCCTTCCAGATGGCTGCCAATGCGATTGCCACAGATGAAGTCGGTGCACTGGTTCCTTTCCACCGCTTCTATGCCTCAGTCGAAGGATTCCTGGATACTGCAGTGAAGCGTACCATCGACCAGGCAGGGCAGAATAAGACCCTAGATGGTTTTGATGTGCAGATGCTGCGCACCCTGTTCATGATCCGCTATGTCGATATTATTAAAGGTACGCTGGATAACCTGGTCACTTTGTCGATTGAAAAAATTGATGAAGATAAGCTGGCATTACGTAAGCGGATTGAAGAAAGCCTGCTGCGCCTGGAAAAAGAGAGCCTGATTACCCGCAATGGTGATGAGTTCCTGTTCCTGACCAATGAAGAACGCGATATTACCCGCAAAATTAAAGCCACTGACTTAGCAGCTTCAGAAGAAAATAAAGCATTAGCCGAGTTTGTTTTTAAAGATTTACTGCGGGATCAGAACAAATACCGCCATCAGGCCAATAAGATGGACTATCAGATTGGACGTTTCCTGGATAGTCATAGCCTGGATGGCAAGTATGAGAGCGATTTGAAAGTTGAAATCATTTCTCCACTGGATACTGAATATAACCTCTATACCGAAGCTTTCTGTATTGGTAAAAGCGCCGAGGCCGAAGGGCAAGTGCTGTTTAAACTGGCAGACGATAAACAGTTTTTTAATGAGCTGCGCACCTGGCTAAAAACCAATAAATTTATTCGTTGGAATGATGATGGCACCCAATCGGATATCAGCCGTATCTTGGCAGACCGTGGCCGTGAAAATCAGGAACGTAAAAAACGCCTACTTGCTCGAATTGAAGAGATGCTATTAGATGCAGAGAGTTATGCCCTAGGGCAGCATCTGCAACTTTCATCTTCCAGTCCAACCAGCAAGCTGGATGAAGCTTGCCGTTATCTGCTGGAAAACACCTATACCAAACTGAGCTATCTGCAGGTCTATCAGCAGGATGCTTGGCGTGAACTGAACGCCGTCTTGACTGTGGATGATATGGCGCAGCTGGGCTTGTCTTTGGATGGCGGTCAGAGCAATCCCAAAGCCCTACAGGAAGTGGAGCAGTACATTGCACTACGCGCCACTGGTACAGAGCGTATTCTAGTCTCAGATGTGATAGACCGTTTTGCCAAACGTCCTTATGGCTGGCCAGATGCCGAGATTTTATTGCTGGTAGGTCAGCTGGCTGCGATGGGGCGGATTTCACTACAGTTAAATGGCGGCAGCTTACAGTTAAAAGATGCCTTTGAGCCTTTACAAAACAGCCGCCGTCGCCGTGATGTTTCTATTATTAAAAAACGCCAGACTGATGATCAGGTATTGAAACAGGCACGCCAACTTACCCAAGAACTGTTCTCGGCTATGGGACCAGCGACTGAGAAAGAGCTATTTGAATTCTATTTGCAGCATTTTAAGACTTGGTTAGCCAACTTTAAGTCGTATAAGAGTAAAACTGATGTCGGGCAGTTCCCGGGCAAGAAAGTGATTGAAAAATCGATTCTGACTTTAGAGCGTTTGCTGGCGAATAGCGACAGCTTCGATTTCTTTAAGGCCGTGGTTGAGAACAAGGACGACTATCTGGATCTGGAAGAAGATTATCGTGACATTCACGAGTTCTTCAGTAACCAAATGCCGAGCTGGCAGCAACTGCAACAGGCCTTACGTCATTTTGAGAAAAACAAACAGGCGCTGGGCAGTGATGAGGTGGCAAAAAAAGCCCTCTCCGAATTACATCGTATTTCCACCCTCGAATCGCCTTATGGCCTGTTAAATAAAGTCGCTGATTTAGTTCGTACAGTGGAAAGTGTCAATCAACGCTTGCTGACTGAAAAGCGCAGTCAGGCGATAGAACACATTGATGACAAGATCAAACAGCTGGAAGCCGAGATTAAAAACAGTGGTATTGCCACCGCTGAGCTGAGTAACAAGCTATTACGCCCACTACAACTGCTGAAAACGGATATTGAAGTGGAAACTAGCCTATCCACCATCTATATGCTGCAAACCCAAACCGCCGTGGAGCGTTTTGATGAAGCCTTGTATGAGCTGGAAAGCGAAGTTCAGGCGGAAATCCAGCGTCAGGCCAAAGCGGCACAACTGGCTCAGAGCAAAGCCGAGAGTGTAACCAACACTGCAACCATCTCCAGCCCAGCAACATCAACACCTGCTGTGAGTCCGGCACAGCCTGCGACCGCCGTAGTGCCACCGAAACCAGTGGTAGAAGTTGATGTTGCTAGCATTTACAGCAAAAGCTCAAGTAGTGTCTATCTGGAAACAGAAGAGTCAGTGGATCAGTTTGTAGACGCACTCAAAGCTGAACTGAAAAAAATCGTGAGTGATAAAAAGCGTGTGCGTATCCGCTAACTCGGGTTAGGGATATCGGCATCAGTCATTAATTAAAGGTTTAAAGATGAACACCAGTCATATTAAAAAATACGCACCGCAAGCACGAAATGATTTTATCGCAGCGATGCGCAAGCAGGCCGCCAAATACGGCATCACCGCAGACAGCATTTTACCAGCAGAACAGAAAGGCGACTTGCTGCTGATTGGCGATCAGGTTTTTCCGCTATCAGTCATGAAATCACGTGACAAGCTGATCAAACGCATTCAAACCAGCAGTTTTGAGCAGACGATTGATTATATCGCTTATAGCTGGTTTAACCGTCTCTGTGCCATTCGCTATATGGAATGCAAAGGCTTACTGGATCATGGTCGCCGTGTACTCAGTAGTGCCGATGGTAGTGCAGGCTTGCCGCAGATTTTGGAAGAATGTCTGGATATTGACCTACCAGGTTTAGATGCCAGCCGTGTGGCTGAACTGAAGCTGGATGGCAATAAAGACGAAGAGCTGTATCGGGAACTGTTACTGGCTCAGTGTCATGCGTTGAATCAGGTCATGCCACTCCTGTTCGAACAGGTGTCTGATGAATCTGAACTGTTATTACCGGATAACCTGACCAAAACCGACTCCTTGATTCGTGATCTGGTCAGCAGCATTCCAGGAGAAGACTGGTCGGATGTGCAGATTATTGGCTGGCTGTATCAGTTCTATATTTCTGAAAAGAAAGATCAGGTGGGTAAAGTCGTCAAGAGTGAAGACATTCCTGCAGCGACACAGCTATTCACCCCAAACTGGATTGTGAAGTATCTGGTGCAGAATAGCATCGGTCGCTTATGGCTGATGGCACAGCCTGATAGTACGCTTGCCAGTGAGTGGGAATATTATATTCAACCAGCCGAACAGACGGATGAGGTCAATGCACAATTAAAACAACTGATTGATGTGCGGATCAGTGAAGATGGCGATACTTTAAACCCTGAAAGCATTACAGTACTCGATCCTGCCTGTGGTTCGGGGCATATTCTGGTGGAAGCCTATGATTGCTTAAAAGCCATTTATTTAGAGCGTGGTTACCGTAGCCGAGATATTCCACGTTTGATTTTAGAAAAGAACTTATACGGCATTGATATTGATACTCGTGCAGCACAATTAGCTAGTTTTGCATTGTTAATGAAAGCGCGTGAGGACGACCGCCGTTTATTTAGCAATCCACCGAAGTTAAATATTATTGCGTTGCAGGATAGTCAGCCTGAGCGTTTGGATGCATTCAGTCAGGATTTGGCAAGTACTGGTATTGCACAGGCAGATTTAAAAGAATTACTGGACTTATTCGAACACGCTTCGACTTTTGGTTCTTTGATTCAAATCCCTCAAGCATTCGCGAAGAAACTACCTGACTTAGAAACCAAGCTGAATACAGCATTGGAGTCAGGGGATATTTTTGCTCAACAGTCAGCGCAAGAGTTATTGCCTTTAGTACAACAGGCTAAATTACTCGGTAAGCAGTATGATGCCGTGATTGCGAATCCGCCGTATATGGGCAGTAAGGGGATGAATCCAGCACTGAAAGATTTTGCCAAGAAGAAATTCCCTGACAGTAAGTCAGATATGTTCGCTATGTTTATAGAGCGATGCCAAGAACTTTCTAAGGCTTCAGGTGAAACAGCGTTTGTAACACCTTACGTATGGATGTTTATTTCATCCTATGAGCAAATGCGTAGCAAATTGATTACAGATGCGACAATTCAATCACTCATTCAACTTGAATATAATGCGTTTGAACCAGCATGTATTCCTGTGTGTGCCTATACGATATCCAAAGCGCATGTAAAAGACTATGTGGGTAGTTACATTAAATTATCTGACTTTAAAGGTCATGAGAATCAAGCACCTAAAACATTAGAAGCCATTAATAACCCTGATTGTGGTTGGTTTTTCAACGCTAAACCGGATGACTTTAAGAAAATTCCAGGTAGTCCTGTGGCTTATTGGGTTAGTGAAAATGTTCGGAATATATTCTTCTCAGAAAATTCGTTAGGTAATATCTTAGAAGCTAAGCAAGGATTAGGAACAGGTCAGGACAGTCGATTCTTTAGATTATATTGGGAAATTAACTTTTCAAAATTAGGTTTAAACCTTGATTCAGCACAAGAGGGATGGGAAAACAACAAAAAATGGTATCCGCTTAACAAAGGTGGGAGTTATAGAAAATGGTATGGTAATCAAGAGTATGTAATAGCATTCGATAAAAATAATAGAGATCTTTTGAAAACATTAGGAAATCATTTACCTTCTGAAAACAAGTATTTTAAACCATTTATTTCATGGTCTGATATTACCTCAGCGAATAATTCATTTCGAAAATATAGTAATGGGTTTTTATTCTCGAATACTGGTCATTGTGCTTTCCCCACCGATAATAAAATAGAGAAAATAGTTTTATGTTATTGTAATAACAAATTTGTTAATATGATGACAAAAATACTTAATCCAACTCTTCATTTTCATGTTGGTTATTTTAACCTTTTGCCATTTCCTTCCAAATTAATTGAATTTAATAGAGAAATAGAAAAAATATATAAAAATTTATTGACAATATCTCAAAGAGATTGGGATTCCTACGAAACCTCATGGGATTTTGCTCAAAACCCAATTATTCGTAGCCAACAGCCAAACCTAGAACAAGCTTTCAATATATGGCAACAACAAAATGCTGACGCCGTGGCAGAAATGAAACGTCTGGAAGAAGAAAACAACAAGCTGTTTATTGACGCTTATGGTTTACAGGATGAGCTGACCCCAGATGTCCCCGATGAGCAAATTACGCTTACCCGTGCCGACCGTGAAAAAGACAGCCAGCGGTTAGTCTCCTATGCACTTGGCTGCATGATGGGACGTTATAGTCTAGATGAAGCAGGTCTAATCTATGCCCATGCAGGTAATCAAAACTTTGATGTCAGTCGTTATAGAACATTCCCAGCCGATGCTGACGGTATTATTCCACTGACCGAAATGCACTGGTTTGAAGATGATGCGACGCATCGTATCCAAGAGTTCTTAACTGCCGTTTGGGGCAAAGACACGCTGGATGCCAATATGCAGTGGCTGGCAGAAAGCTTAGATAAAAAAGCCAGTGAAACAGCTGAAGATACCATTCGCCGTTACCTCGCCAGCAAGTTCTATAAAGACCACATGCAGACCTATAAAAAGCGCCCGATCTACTGGTTATTTAGCAGTGGTAAACAGGGGGCTTTCCAAGCATTGGTGTACTTGCATCGTTATAACGAAAGTACCTTGGCACGTATGCGTACTGAATACGTCATGCCACTGATTTCCAAAATGGCAGCCTATGCTAACTCTCTAGAAACTGCCAAAGAAAACAGTGACTCGGCGGCTGAAATAAAACGCATCGAGAAAAAATTGCAAGATTTGCATAAGCAACAGGCTGAACTCAGTACTTTTGAAGAAAAGCTGCGTCATTATGCCGATCAGCGTATTACGTTAGATCTGGATGATGGGGTGAAAGTCAATTATGGCAAGTTTGGGGACTTGTTGGCTGAAGTCAAAGCGATTACGGGGGAGAAATGATGAATACTTTTTCTCCGGTACTAGACCTTGATGAGGTCGTTGCATGAATTTAAGTCAACTACAACAAGGTCTGGAACAAGCCTTTTATATTGAACAGCACCGGATTGTCTTCTGGTACGATGCGGAACAGTCCTTTAGCGAAGAAGTAAAGGCGTTAAAACTGAATGATGTTCATATTCTGAATATGGCAGAAGAGTCGAGTCTGGAGATCAAGCTCAAACTGGAACTTGAGGATCAGCAGGGTAAATACTTGCTGTATTTCCCTAGTCCTGAGCCTGAAACCGAAAAAGACTGGTTACTGGACATCAAGCTATATTCTCGCAGCTTCTATGCCGATCGTTTCTCGATTATTTTCAATGAGCTGGGTTTACAGCAGCAGAGTCTAAGAGAACATCTGGCCAAACGTGAAGAATTTCTCAAAGCCAAAGCACGTCTGAGCACCTTAAAACGCTATATCCAGCCTGATGCAGATGAACAGAATCTGGATATGGCCATGATTGCGGTTGTGGTCAAGGCTGACAGTGTCGAACTTATGCATATCGTTCTGGCGCTGGCAGATGAAATGGTACAGCAGAACCTGGCTCTGGAAGTCAATCCAGACTCCTTTGCTGAACTGGAAAAATTCCAACTGGTGCCAGCTTTGGTCACCGCATTACAGGCGGAAATTGGTTATCCAGCATCGGTTGAAGAATTGAATGGGGAAGCACCATTCAAGCTCGGTACGTTCTTTATCCGTTTGATGACTACAGGTTTCTGTGAAAGCCTGGGCGATATACCGCTATGGGCTCAGGAACTGGTGATGTCATCCGTCAGCTCCCGTGCAACAGCCAGAGCCTTTTTGTCGCGCTGGAGAGACAGTTCTAAATACTACCCAACCTTCGATACACTCTCCCAGACCGTGGCAAATGCACTGTGGATCCAAGAAAAGGTCGGGGCCTTTGATCTGGAGCAGCTGCTCGATGTCATGACTTTTGAAGTGATTGAACAAAAGATCATTGTCGATCTGGCCAGCCAGATCCCTGCAGCAACCAAAGCTGAACTGGAACATTTCAGAACGATTATTTCTACCCGTCTGGATGGCTATTGGGCTTCCAAACATAAGGATGATGCGACACGCCGTAAATATCGTACCGTCTATACAGCGTTGCAGGCAGCGATTGACCTGTTTAGCCTGCGACTACAGTTTGATTCTGGGTTCTATTTCGACTCTAGCGAAGCCTTGTATAAAGCCTACGAGCAGGAGTTGTATCGCTTTGATATGGCATATCGCCACTACAGTGCTGCTTCTCAACGCGCTCATGTTGATATCCTGAAAAAACTCGATGAAGAAGTCGAAAATTGCTATTCCTACTGGTTTATTGACCACTTGGCACGCAACTGGGGCGAGCGTGTAGAAGCTGAGCAACGCTTGAATGTCTGGAAAGTGGCAGATATCCCAAATCAGCAGAACTTCTACGATACTCACGTCAGACCCTTACTCAGTTCTGCAACGAAACGCCGTATTGTGGTAATTATCAGTGATGCTTTCCGTTATGAAGCTGCGGTAGAGCTGCGTGATCGTATCAATGAAAAGCGTTATTCTGAAGCGACATTGTCTTCACAGCTGGGCGTTGTCCCAAGTTACACCACACTTGGCATGGCCTCGTTGTTGCCGCATCAGACTTTGGAGTACAAAGAGGCCGCAGGGGATGATGTTTTAGTAGATGGGCAGTCCAGCAAAGGGACTGCAGCACGATCCAAAATTCTGGCTGCCTATAATGGATTGGCGGTTACCGCTGAAACGGTAAAAGGCTGGTCGCGTGATGAAGGCCGTGAAGCACTGAAAGATCATGATTTGATTTACGTTTATCACAACGTGATTGATGCACGCGGAGACAGTGCCTCGACAGAATCAGAAACCTTTATGGCGGTGGAACATGCCATTGAAGAGCTGACTGAACTTAGCCGCAAAATCTTGATGCATTTCAATATTTCTACCCTATTGATTACAGCCGACCATGGCTTCTTGTTCCAGCAAAGTAAACTAGAATCTGCGGATCGTTCAAGCTTGACTGAAAAACCTGCCAATACATTGAAAAGCAAAAAACGCTATGTGATTGGGCATGGTTTACCAGAGAGCAAGGAAGCATGGAAAGGCTCAACCCAAGCTACGGCAGGCACACGATCTGCGACTGATTTCTGGATTCCAAAAGGGGCGAACCGTTTCCATTTTGTAGGAGGCTCACGTTTCGTGCATGGTGGCATCATGCCTCAGGAAATCGTGGTGCCTGTACTAACGGTAAAACAGCTGCGTGGTGAAAAGGCTGGACAGCGGACCAAGCGTAAAGTTGAGGTCATTTCTACCAAATCCACGCTGAAAATGGTCAATAACATCCAGAAGTTTGATTTGATGCAAACTGAAGCTGTCAGTGAGCTGGTCATGCCAGTGACTTTATCCATTGCCATTTATGATGGGGATCTTAAAGTTTCTAGTGAAGAAACTTTGACTTTTGATAGCAGTACCGACTCTGTTGCCGATCGGGTCAAGCAGGTCAGGCTGTCATTGTCTGGCACTGATTTTGACCGTAAGAAAGATTACTTCCTGGTACTGAAGGACAAAGACCTGAATATCGAGATGCAACGCTATAAGGTCACCATTGATTTGGCATTTACCGATGACTTCTTCTAATAACGAATTAACGATAGAGCGTAGCCTACATGGAATCTGCTAACGATAAAGAACTCGATCAGCTGCTGAATGAACACTTTGCTGGGCGGGTAGTACGCAAGGATCTGACCAAACTGATTAAAGAAGGGGCCAATGTCCCTGTCTATGTACTCGAATACCTGCTGGGGATGTACTGTGCCTCGGATGACCCAGAGATCATTGAACAGGGACTACGTAACGTAAAGACGGTTCTGGCAGAGAACTATGTACGACCTGATGAAGCCGAGAAGGTGAAATCCCTGGTCCGTGAACGGGGCAGTTATAAGGTCATTGATCGGGTGACCGTAAAGCTGAATGAGCGTAAGGACAAATACGAAGCCTCCTTTAGTAATCTGGGTATCAAAGATGCCGAAATCTCGGCAGGCATCGTTAAAGAGTATGAAAAATTACTTGTTGGTGGTATCTGGGTCATTGCTACGCTCAGCTACTACTTTGATGAAGGGCAGACCAGTTCTCCATTTGGCGTGAGCTTACTCAAGCCGATTCAGATGCCCAATATGAATATGGATGAACTCTTCAGTGGTAGAGCAGCACTAAGCACTGATCAGTGGCGCGAGAGTTTAATCCGTTCGATCGGCATGGAACCAGCTTCGCTAAAAGAGGACGTGCAATGGCACCTATTAGCGCGTATGGTTCCATTCGTTGAAAATAACTATAACGTTTGTGAACTGGGACCACGCGGTACCGGTAAAAGCCATATTTACAAAGAGTGTTCACCGAATAGTATTTTAGTCTCCGGTGGACAAACGACTGTCGCCAATCTGTTCTATAACATGAGTAGCCGCCGTATTGGTCTGGTGGGGTTGTGGGATGTGGTGGCTTTTGATGAAGTTGCCGGTATTTCCTTTAAGGACAAAGATGGCGTTCAGATCATGAAAGACTACATGGCCTCAGGATCTTTTGCCCGTGGTCGTGAACAGATGGAAGCCTCAGCTTCGATGGTTTTTGTGGGTAATATTAACCAAAGTGTTGAATCCTTGGTGAAGACTAGCCACTTATTGGCTCCGTTTCCTGAAGCTATGATCGATTCGGCATTCTTCGATCGCTTTCATGCCTATATCCCGGGTTGGGAAATTCCAAAAATGCGCCCGGAATTCTTTACCAACCGTTATGGCTTGATCGTTGATTATCTGGCTGAGTTCTTCCGGGAAATGCGTAAGCGTAGTTTTGCGGATGCCATTGAGAAGTACTTTAAGCTAGGGAATAACCTGAATCAGCGTGATGTGATCGCCGTTCGCAAGACGGTTTCTGGATTGATGAAGCTGCTTTACCCACACGGTCAGTTTAATAAAGAAGATGTACGGCAATGCCTGGAATATGCACTGCAGGTGCGCCGTCGGGTCAAAGAACAGTTGAAGAAAATTGGGGGGATGGAATTCTATGATGTGCATTTTAGCTATATCGACAATGATACCTTAGAAGAACATTTTGTATCAGTCAAAGAGCAGGGTGGTGGCGGACTGATTCCCGAAGGTCCAGCCAAGCCAGGTTTCTTATATACCATCGGGCTCAGTAATAAGGGCATGCCAGGCTTATACCGCTTAGAACTTCAAGTCACCAAAGGTTCAGGAAAATTGGCGACATCAGGCTTATGGAATTCAAGCAGTGCCAAAGAACAGGTCAAAATTGCTTTTGATTACTTCAAAGCCAATGCATCTCGAATCTCGGGGGGCAGTAAGGTGCTGGAACATGATTTCCACTTACATGTGGTTGAATTACAGAACACCGGCCCGCTCAGCCATCTTGCCTTGCCAAGTTTAGTGGCTTTTGCCTCTGGCCTATTAGGACGTCCAATACAAAGTCAGATGGTGGTACTGGGTGATATGAGTCTAGGTGGCTCTGTGACACCGGTGGAGAGTATTGCCGAATGTTTGCAAGTTGCTTTTGATGCGGGTGCCAAGAAGGTTGCTTTGCCAATGAGTAGTGCCGCAGATATCCCAACGATTCCTGTGGAACTGTTTACCAAGTTCCAGACCAGCTTCTATGCAGATCCGGTAGATGCTGTGTTTAAGGGGCTAGGGGTGGATTAATTTCATATCTGTCTGGAAGAGTTACAGTAGATTGTTTTAAATTCAGTTTCTCAAGTTAAACATCATGTTGTAAAAGCATACTGCCTCTTTAAAAGAGGCAGTATTTTTTCTAGTCCGTGATCATTAAACAAAAAGCAATGAACTGTACTGCTGAACCAAGAGATTAATGAAAGACTCAAAAGAGAGAATTATCATATTTATAGTCATTCTTGATTGCTTTCTATTCTGGGCTGACTATTGTGGGCAGGACATTACCTCACTATTGTAAAATATTGAGATAATCATTATTTCAAGCAACTCGAGAGGCTTAAATCTCATGACTAAAAAATCTTCTGAACCTCACGCGAAAATGTCGGCAGAATCTCAAGAAAAAGTACAAGAACCCGCTAGAGAAATGAAGGATGAAAAAATCCCTTTACCCGAATTGCATCAGACCAGGGATGTTTCTGAAAAAGTAACTGAATCCAGAGAATTATTGGGCAAGCAAATGTCAGCGAACCTGATTGCGATCGCAGAACTTATCAATAAACCCATTCCTCAAATGCAGGTGGATGAACATGGTGTTTTTCACGAGGTTAAAAGTAACTGATATGTATAGCTAAATTCCAAATAAATCACCGCAGTAATCTTGAAATAAGATATCAATATCTTTAACCCTAAACTTTTCCTAACTGATTTTACTTGAGCCCACATTTTTTCACTTCGTCTTGCACTTCGCCTCAAGCAGCGCTTGAGACTAGCTCAGGATTTAAGTCAGGGCTATATTTAGGTAGCCATACAAGGTAATGACCTGCTTTCTGAAGTAATTCTTGCAGTCTTTTACCTTTATGGAACGTCGCATTATCTATGATTGGCTGCTTAACCTCTGCTTTTAACTTTGGTTATTTATGGGAGGATTACCCTAAGCTATTGCTGGTTTAATAGATGATGGGGAGAAAAAAAGATAAAACTGCGTGCGCCAAAAGAAGAATTATTGTAATTTTCTGGACCAAACTTTTGAAGCAAAGTTTGAAATTCATCTTGTTCAATATTGATAATCGAAATTGATTTAAATGCGAATCCTGGTATGAGAATACATTTTAGGCCAAGATCATTTCTAAGCTTCTGTAATTTTATGAAAATTTTTCCTAGAGGTCTATTTTTTTCATCTGGACTTAAGTCCTCAGGGTGAAAGCCAAAAAAATTTTCTGGAAAGTCAGTAACGTTCTTGATAATAGTCATTAATTTCAGAGTAATAATTCGTTAAATAAAACTTTAATTCAAAAATTAAAAAAGCTCAAGCTATTGTTTTTTATCAACATAAAACATTGACAGAAAAATATTAGAGTTAATTGTCCAAAATTATATTTCTATTTTGGATTTACACCCGATGTTGTTGTTGTTATTCCCAAGGGCTTTGTTGCACAAAGATTTGAAATGCAAAGCGCCCCTAATTGAGCCAAATTTAAGGCGTAACTTGGGTAAGTGGTCGACCTAATTCCGTAAATCTGTTGAGGACTGCTACACGTGCATGGATCTCATTCACTTGGCTATCAAAACTCCTTGCACTGAGTTTATCTCCTAATAATTTGATGCAATGCATCTTAGTTTCAACCAACTTCGCCGATGATAGCCTGACCATTTTTTCCATAGTGTCCTGCCTAAACGTTTAATTGTTCGAAGTAATTCATTTCGCTCTAGCGAGCTACTCTTTGTATCTTTCCATGGTTTCGCATTTTTTCTAGGTGGAATCACCGCATGTGCTTGCCGATCTGCAATGACCTGACGGCATTGCTTGGTGTCATAAGCTCCATCGGTATAAACAGAGTCAATCTGCTCATCTTGTGGAATCTGATTAAGTAAATCACCAAGCACCTGTGAATCACTGACATTATTGGTTGTGAGCTGAATAGCGCGTATTTGTAGGGTTTTGGCATCTATACCAATATGTAGTTTACGCCATTGGCGACGATATTCAGCTCCATGTTTCTTGCGTTTCCATTTGCCCTCACCTAGGTGTTTAGTCCCAGATTTTAATGGTGCAATATTCTCAGATAAATGGAAGGAAGCACTATGGGACAAGTTCTACACAGCAGCGCCACAACGACACAGGCAGTGCGTCGAGCAATACAAAATAGTCAAGAGAGCTTAAGAACGCTAGCCAAGCGTTACGGCATCAATCAAAAGACCGTCGCAAAATGGAAGAAACGTACTTCAGTAGATGATCTTACAACCGGGCCAAAGAATCCTCGCTCAAGCGTGTTATCGCCTGAAGATGAGGCGGCAATTGTTGCTTTTCGAAAACGCACTTTGTTGCCGCTAGACGATTGCCTTTATGCATTGCAGCCGAGTATTCCTTATCTGACACGCTCGTCGTTACACCGCTGCTTGCAGCGGCATGGTATTTCACGACTGCCTGAGGTACAAGGTGATCGCCCTGTCAGGAAGCGCTTCAAGAGCTACCCCATTGGTTACTTTCATATCGACATCGCTGAGATGCGAACAGCACAGGGTAAGCTTTATCTCTTCGTTGCCATTGATCGCACTTCCAAGTTCGCGTTCACTGAATTGCATACTAAAGCCAGTAAGATGGCAGCCGCGGAGTTCCTGCGCAATCTGGTTAAGGCTGTGCCCTATAGAATCCATACGGTGCTAACAGATAACGGCATCCAGTTCACGAACCGCACCTGTGATCGCTACGCCTCTGAGCACATCTTTGATCGGATTTGTACTGAATGTGGCATTGAACATCGTCTTACCAAGGTCAAGCATCCATGGACCAATGGACAGGTCGAGCGGATGAACCGAACGATTAAAGAAGCTACTGTCAAACGGTTCCATTACGACGATCACACTCAGCTATGCATTCACCTTGCTGATTTTATTGCTGCATACAACTTCGGCCGCAGACTCAAAACACTCAGGGGCCTGACTCCCTACGAATTCATCTGCAAACAGTGGACAGATGAACCTGAACTTTTTAAGATTGATCCGATCCATCAAATGCCGGGACTAAACACCTAGCTTTACTGGTGACTAAATTATAAGTGCTCCCATTCTTCACCATTATAACCATCAAGCAGTCACCCTGCCGATCTTCTTCATGCAAACACTGCATGATGACAATAGTCGGTGTGTCCGGTGAGTTAGTACGAGACTCAAGCGTATTCTGGAGCTACTTGATTACCCTCGCCTTCCTTAATGGGACAACTTCTTTCAAACAATCCCGACAAACCTTGATTCCTCCATCATTAATTATGTAATCGATTTCAGTCATACCATGCAGGCCGAATAAACGTCATGTCATTTTCGATACATGTTTTACAGAGTCATAACAGGTGATGAGGTGAATAATGTGCTACAAGGAAACTCAGATTTAGGAGTTTCGAGATGTCAGGTTTTTTCTCAGTACATATTCCAACGGTTTTTACTCGGTTGAGCACTGCATTGTGTGTTGCAGCGACATTATCCGTTACGACGCAAACAGCAAATGCGGGAGCAAGCGTTGATCAGTTGAGTAATTGTTTAGTCAAATCCACCACAGCTACGGATAAAACAGCCGTCCTTCAATGGACCTTTGCAGCACTGTCTGCCCATCCGGATTTAAAACAATTCAGCAATGTTACTGAGACACAAAAAACACAGTTGGATAAAAATCTTGCTCAAGTTTTACAGCGCATCTTGGTGGAACAATGCTCGGCACAAACCAAAGCCGTGATTCAAGCTGAAGGCATGCAAGCGGTAGGGGAAAGTTTTCAAGAACTTGGCAGTATTACAGGCGATGAAATTTTAAAAACACCTGAAATCAAGCAGCAGTTGCAAGGTGTACTGCGTTATGTGGATTTAAATAAATTAGTCACCACATTTTTAACGCCAGGACTTTGGAATAAGTTGGGTGTGGTCCGTTAATTCTATTTTAGTAGCAGATTAAAAAAATGCTCCTTTTAGGCAAGGAGCATTTTTTATGGATTCACCTAAATGAAGAGTGATCCAATTTATTTTCGTTTGGTGGCTAGAGCATTAAATCGTAATAGTCGCGCCTAAAGCTTTAACAAATTGTGCCATCCATGCAGGGTGAGCAGGCCATGCCGGTGCGGTGACTAAATGACCATCTGTCACTGCATCCGTGACTGCAAGGTCTGCATACTGACCGCCAGCCAGTTTTACTTCGGCTGCACATGCTGGGTAAGCCGAACAGGTACGACCTTTCAGTACATTAGCTGCCGCCAAAATTTGCGCCCCATGACAAACGGCTGCAATCGGTTTTTTTGCTGCATCAAATTCACGTACGATCTCAATCACACGTGCATTCATACGTAAGTATTCAGGCGCACGACCACCCGGAATCACTAAGCCGACATAGTCTTCTGAGTTAACTGCATCAAAGTCATAGTTAATCGCAAAGTTATGGCCGCGTTTTTCGCTATAGGTTTGTTCGCCTTCAAAATCGTGAATAGCCGTGGCAATGCTGTCACCGGCTTTTTTGTCAGGACAAACAGCATGAACGCTATAGCCAAGGCCGACTAAAAACTGAAAAGGTACCATTGTTTCGTAGTCTTCAGCATAGTCGCCTACGAGCATAAGAATTTGTTTTGACATGATGTAACCCTCTATTGAAATATGATTGGCTCTAGACTAGCAGATTTGCACTTAGTTTTATCTAATGAGGTCCCACAACTCTGTTGCTAGCTCATTAGGCTCCCTCATCCAACGCCATTCTGTTTCTTTAAGATGATAATCAAAAATACTCTTTTGTATACCGTTGAATTTTGCTAGCCTTCTTTTACACAAGCTCCAGAATGATTCTATTCCATTTATATGACATTGTCCTCTGGCAAATTCATTCGCTCCATGATTTACTCTAAAATGCTTTGAGTAACCAACATCTACCAAACCATTGTATCCACGCCAACCAT
>NZ_JAYFSK010000032.1:0-31138 GCF_041464035.1 Acinetobacter sp. AL9
TATTTAAGTGATGTGCTGAAAAGGTTGCCGACACATAAAGTGACTCAGATTGAAGAATTGCTACCACACCGCTGGAAACCTGAACCGAATTAAAAAATAGGCATGGGGTTCAGCGGACGCTTACGAACAACCTGAACCCCAAGCAGAAATACAGCCTGAAATTACCGCTTTGAGTTTTGAAGATGTAAAATTTCTCATGATGGATACTTTGCAGCGTCATTGTGGATTAATGGCAAAACAACTGATTCAGCGAATTTTACAAGCTCAGGATATTCGCAGCTTAAAACTCTGCCAAATGCAATGGATTACCTCTTTGCAAGAAACTCGTTTACCACCGAAAGTACTCAATCAGATTTTGCAGCAAATCAACCACTCTCTGCAAAAGCTTAATCCGACTTAAAGCTTAGATTTTTTTACTTAGTTTTAAGTCTTTTTAACAATTAAAACCATGCTCAGGGACATATGGATTAATTTATTTTTATTACTTTTCAACACCTTAAAAACACATATAAATCCACATCTAAACCTTAGATTCATTATCCCTATAAAAGCTAAGACTTTAGCGGCATAGCCCCGACTCATAAAAATCAGCGATATAGTATTTTCCAGAATTGTTGAGGCACAGGGTCATGATGAATCATGCATTTTTTTTAGCGTTTGATGCTTATGACAATCCAATGCAACTCAGTAAAGTTGGCAATTGGGTGATTACCTTTTTAAGCCCAAAAGATCAGGAAAGCCAAATACAGTTAGCGATTACCAATGTGTTGCCGCGTCAAATTTCAGCACATTTACAACCGCGACGCATAGTGATTCAACAAAGTACAGATGCCCAGCTCTGGCAAATCTTGCAAATTGAATGTTTTGATAGTCAAACCAATCAAGAGTTGAGTTTTCAACCCGATGATGACATTGGGCAAGCGGTCATTCAAAAAATTATTCAAGAGTTTGATAAATACGATGTAAATATCCAACTTGTAGAAGATCAGACGGTTTAAAGCGATATGTTTTACACTTAATGAGCACTTTATTTACGTGTGCTTTAAAAATCCTGCGCACAAAAAAGCTCATCGAAATGAGCTTTTCTAAAAATAAAGTAGTCTCACAAATATTTACTCCAACACACGGAAAATACTATCAGACTCGCGGCTTTCAAACAAAAGTTCGATGCTTGGTAAAATCACTTCACCTTCCACAATAATGTGTTCAATTTTGTGAAATAGTGCCAAACCCGCTGCCAATGAAGTTTCTGGGATATTACGTAGCAATGCTTTTGCTTCGTAAATATGGCTAAACTGGTCTTTAACTTTAATATCGATGATTTGCGTCATTGTTGTTCCCTTTTTCTTGACGGAAATTTTTTATACCATAGCTTATAAATTTTTTAAAAAAGTGAGTTGTTAGATTGTTTGACAATGTAGTATTTTTTTAAACTAAATTTAAATTATCTAATAAATTCAAACACATATTTTTTAAAATTTTATTTACAACTTACAAAACCACAGTAAATTTGCTTGTTTTTCATTCTAGCACAGAAAAAACTCGCATTGCTGCGAGTTTTTTTATGTTGGAAGGCTAGTGCTAATTTTATTGTTTGAACAAGAGTTACAAACTCAACGAGCTGTCATTGATCCGTCCAACTGCATCGTAGCGTCTATTACATTGAATGACCTACTGTAGTTTTAATATAGTGAAACTTATTTTTTGCTGCAATAGCCCACTACATTTCAACACATTCACACAGCAAAATTTCAATTGATTTAATTTTCAGTTACGGCATAATTTTATGCGGTTAAAAGCTCCAGCTTTGCGATTAGCTTCTGCATAACTTGGCGATACTTTCAAATAATAAGAAGTCGACGATTATTCAATTAACTCAATTTCATAATCAACATCTTGCAGCATATCTTTATTGTATAGCTTTACCATTGCTGTTGCTTCAGCATAATCGTAGAACAAACCTTCTGCGACGGCTTTACTGCGAAATTCCGTGGTACCAATTTCATTATCATGCGGAACAAAATATAAGTTTTCTGGAATGAGTTTAACGATATAGCCCACGAAGCTGCCCTCAGATTTTTCAGTTTTAAAATATGTGAGTTTTATATGCTGAAAAACGTGATCAGGCTATGGCAAATAAGATCGAATGTTTATCTTAATTTTTTATATACTTTTCAACTATTTTTTATATTACAGTTCAATGCTTATATACTAATTTGGTGCGCTCAGCGGGACTCGAACCCACGCCACAGGCTTCGGAGACCTGTACTCTATCCAGTTGAGCTATGAGCGCGCGCTGCACATCATAACAAAAAATTGCTGAAGGTAAAGCAACTATATATAAGTTACGTATTTTTATGCTTATGCTTTAAACAATGTTCCAAACTTGGAACAAAGAATTCCATGTAACTTACTTGGTTTATTGACGTGGATCGCTCACAATAGTGGCTCTATTCCTCAAGTGAGAATTTCATGACTGATGCATTGACGTTAAGGGACGTGTCAAAGACCTATCGAAATGGTTTCCAAGCACTGAAAGGAATTAATTTGACCGTTCCTGAAGGCGAGTTTTATGCCCTACTTGGACCCAATGGTGCAGGTAAATCTACAACCATTAGCATCATCAGTTCTCTTACCAAAAAAACTGCAGGTACCGTCGAAATTTTTGGGCATAATCTAGATACCCAACCATCCCAAGCCAAGCAATGTTTAGGGGTAGTACCGCAAGAATTTAACTTTGGTCAGTTTGAAAAGACCTTTGATATTTTGGTCACACAAGCAGGCTATTACGGCATCCCTAAAAAAGTTGCCGAGCAACGTGCCGAAGAATATTTAGAAAAACTGGGTTTATGGGATAAACGTGCCACTCAAGCGCGAATGCTGTCTGGCGGTATGAAACGTCGTTTAATGATTGCACGTGCCATGATGCACGAGCCGAAACTGCTTATTTTGGATGAACCCACTGCAGGTGTAGATATTGAGCTGCGTCGTTCAATGTGGGATTTTTTAACAGAGATGAATGATAAAGGCACCTCAATCATTCTCACTACCCACTATTTAGAAGAAGCGGAAATGTTGTGTCGTCGTATCGCGATTATTGATCGTGGTGTGATTAAAGAAGACACTTCAATGAAAAACTTCTTAAACCAGTTAAGTGAAGAATCTTTTATTTTCGATTTGGCTGAACCTATTCAACCCATTCATCTAGATATTATTGGTGTACGTTTCAACTTAATTGATGCAGTGACCCTAGAAGTCACTATGGATAAAGCTCACACCTTAAATGATTTATTCCAACTTTTAGAAGCACAAGGCATTCGCGTGCGCAGTATGCGTAATAAGTCCAACCGTCTAGAAGAGTTATTTGTCAAAATGGTCGAAAAGAATTTAGATGGAGCTGCGCAATGAATTTTACCCAACTGCGGATTGCACTCTATACCTTAGTGCATAAAGAAATTCGTCGTTTTATGCGCATTTGGCCACAAACCTTGTTACCACCTGCTATTACCATGAGTTTGTACTTCGTGATTTTTGGTAATTTGGTCGGTTCGCGTATTGGTGAAATGGGCGGCTTTAGCTATATGCAATTTATTGTGCCCGGCTTAATTATGATGGCAGTCATTACCAACAGCTATGCCAACGTATCTTCAAGTTTTTTTAGTGCAAAATTCCAGAAAAGCATTGAAGAACTGATCATGAGTCCTGTACCGTTGCATGCCATTTTATGGGGTTATGTTTTGGGTGGTGTTATCCGTGGCGTATTGGTCGGTATTATTGTCACCACCATGAGTCTATTCTTTACCGACCTTTATATTACCAATTGGTTTGTTACCATTTATACCGTATTAATTACGTCCTTTTTATTTTCATTAGGCGGTTTTATTAATGCTGTTTATGCCAAATCATTTGATGATATTTCTATTATTCCAACTTTTGTACTGACTCCACTGACTTATTTAGGTGGTGTATTCTATGCCATTAGTGCCTTAAGCCCTTTTTGGCAAAATCTCTCTTTAATTAACCCTGTGGTGTATATGGTTAATGCTTTCCGTTACGGCATTTTAGGACATAGTGATGTCAACGTGACGATTTCATTATCTGTGATTACACTATGCTGTGCAGTGCTTTATGGTATTGCCTATCATTTACTTTCTCGTGGTTCAGGAATGCGTGAATAATGAGTGTTGAACAATCTCTTCTTGGTAAAGACACCAATTATCCTACAGAATATCAACCCGATATTTTGTTCCCTATTTCACGTGCTGCTGCACGTGAAAAATATGCAGATGTTGAGGGAATTCAACTCGGGCAAGACTGGTGGCACGTTTTTGAAATTTCGTGGTTGAATGCCGCAGGTGTTCCACAGGTTGCGATTGGTCGGATTACGCTACCTGCTTCATCACCTAACCTGATCGAATCAAAATCATTAAAGCTCTACTTTAATAGTATGAACTTTACTCGCTTTCAGTCTGAAGCCAATTTCATTGAAACTGTTGAGCATGATTTAACGGCTGCAGCACAAGCACCTGTTACGCTAACTTTATTTAAGGTTGATGATTTGGCAATTAGCCAACCTGAAGGTATTTGTATTGATCAGCTCACGCCTGAGCGTTTAGAGCAGCATCCTGACCCAAGTTTATTGCAATTCGATTTAGAACAAGCGGAAGATATAGAGGTACAACTTTTCTCACATTTATTACGCAGCAATTGTCCTGTCACAGGACAACCTGACTGGGGCACGGTTTTTATCCGTTATCAAGGCAAAAAACCTTGTTATCGCAGTATTTTGGCTTATATTATTTCTTATCGTCAGCATAATGGTTTCCATGAACAATGTGTGGAACAGATGTTTGCAGACATCTGGCAAAAATTCGCACCAGAAAAACTGATGGTATATGCAACCTATACACGTCGTGGTGGTTTAGACATTAACCCTTGCCGTGTATCGGACTTAACATGGATGCCTCGCCCTATTCGTTTAGCGCGACAATAACAACATTGAGGTTGAACAATGCCATTTTTTGGATTCATTCCATCTGCAGAATTATTAAATACGATTGAAACTGCACAACAGAAAAAAAATTCAAGTGAGCCGCTGTACCCACTGCGCGACAAAACCGCATTAATGATTAATGAAGAAATCATTGATGCCATTTTAACCGAGTTGGTACGTCGTTTTCCTGCCAGCGATAAACGCGACACTGCCGAAAAACTTGCGGGCTATGTCAAATCTACCGTTGCAGTACTCCTAAAACAATTATTAAGCAAAGCGCCAAATGATGTCGTGAAACAATCGATTGAATTTTCTGAGCGCAGTAGCTTTAAAGATGCAGTAGGCAATGCACGTGTAGGTGAAACGCTCGATGCAAGTTTAGTGACCAACCTGAAACACAACTATGCCGAAATTCAAGCAGGCAATGAAGTGAACAAAGCTGCTTTAACCGAACTATATAAACAGTTTGCAGAAGCGACGGTACGCCACTTTATGAGCGACTTTAACAAAACCCTCGATTTGGGCATGATTAAGCGTAAAGCAGCAGATATTGGCGCAGCAGCGGTAATTAAAGCTGTCCATATTGCGGTGGATAAAATCATCCCAAATTTAACCAAAGAGGAACTCTTGGTTTTAGCGGAATATCACGACACCTTATTCCATCATTAATATCAGTGGGTTTAACTCATAATGCGTTTTAAGCCCTTTTGTTGCATGTTAAGTGCAAAATGCCTGATTTTGATCAGGCATTTTTATATGCAATGCAATATCAGGATATGTCTGCAACTTTTGCACAATCAAGAATAACTTTTTGCACCTAGATTGAATTTTGTTACAAATCCTGCGCGCTTTTTACACATTCTTTGTCTATTTTTGTATAAGTTTTTGCAAACCAGTCACGCATGAATGCTATCTTAGCCGCTTACTTCGCTTTCGCAGTTTGGCCCCAATAGCGGCTTATTCTTCATATATAAGTAGCAACTTATTTACTGCATATAAATAAGTTGTGTAAATCATCAATTTGGAATTTTCCTCAATATGTTCAAACTTGATTTTTATAACAAACTAAAACGTCTTTCTTTACTCATTGGTGCATTTTCTATCACCAGTTTTTGTCAGGCCAATGATTTCCAAAATCATCCGTCTTATGCCAGTTTTAAACAAAAAACCATGCAGACCTATGGCTTGAGTGCAGCACAAGTCGATTGGGCGATGGAAGGCTCTAAAAACTTACCCAATATCATCAACATCATGAACCGCCCAGGCGAAAGTAAGCCTTGGTACGACTATAAAACCAATTTCCTTGCAGAAAGCACTATTCAGCGCGGTGTGCGCTTTAAACAACAATATGCAGACACGCTCAATCGTGCTGAACAGCAATTTGGTGTACCGCAATCCATTATTTTAGGGATTCTGGGTGTAGAAACAGGTTTTGGAAGCAATAAGGGCTCTTTTGTAACCCGTGATGCCCTTGCCACCTTAGGCTTTGGTTATGAACGTCGCGCGGAATACTTTAAAGATGAACTCGCAGCACTGATCGCATGGTCATATAAAGATGGTGTGCCAACTTCTTCAATTGTTGGTTCTTATGCAGGTGCTGTTGGTTATCCGCAGTTTATGCCTAGCAATATTCCAAAATTTGGGGTCGATTATGACGGCAACGGACATATTGATCTACGCAACTCGGCAGTCGATGCCATTGGCTCCATTGCAAACTACTTGGCACAACATGGCTGGCAGCGCAATCAACCCATTGCATTTGCTGCACGATATACAGGCAACAATCCTGACAGTGTCATTGCCAAAGATTTGACCCTGCCAACACCTTATGGGGTTTTAAAATCGCAAGGCGTGATGCCAATGAATCCAATTGTGCAAATAGATGACCTCGACTTGGTCAATGTCATTCAATTACAAGAAAATTATGGTCATATCTACTATATAACCTACCCAAATTTTCAGGTGATTACGACTTATAACCGTAGCCGTATGTATGCGACTGCACTGTGGTTATTGGGCACTGAAATTGCGAGTCGCTAAGTACAAATTTAAATATAAAACCAAAAAGTCAAGAAATATTTTTGACAATTTGATCACAAAACAAACATTTTACATATAATGTTACAATATTGATTATTTTTTAATCAAATAGAGTTGGTTTTTGGTACTTTTTGTCATTATTTTCGTATAAAGACTAGACACCTTTAGTGAGGGATGAATATTATCCATTTCGTCAAATGTAGTCGAAAAAGTGAAATTACAGACAGGATTACCACTATTTCAATCAGTTAAGAGCGAAATAAGTTAAAAATTCTGTCTTCAGGAGTTCAAACCATGCATAGTTCACTTAAATACTTACTTGCACTTTCTGCAGCTGTTGCACTAAGTCAGTCGCAAGCTGAAATGGTGCAATCATCATTCAACAATGATAATGAGTCATCTAGCCTAGCTGCGCGTGTACTCAACAAAGAAGCACAAAGTTTTAATTCACATTTCTCAAATTTGAATAGCCTTTCAATCACCGAACGTTCAGGCGACAAAATCCGTCGTCAAACGATTGCAGCGAAAATTGAAATTCCTGCTGAAGAGCCTTCAGTGATTGAAAAGTTAAATACAGTGGCATCGAACACTGTACGTAAATTTAGCCAAACAGGTATGGCATCTTGGTACGGTCGTCAATTCCACGGTCGTAAAACTGCAAGCGGTGAAACGTTCGACATGAACGCAATGACTGCTGCACACCGTAGCCTGCCGCTAAACTGCTATATTCGCGTAACCAATAAAAACAATGGTAAAAGCGTTGTAGTTAAAGTAAATGACCGTGGTCCATTCCATGGCAACCGTGTACTCGATCTTTCTTATGGCGCTGCAAAACAATTGGGCATCACCAATGCAGGTACTGCCAAAGTAAGCATTGAGCGTATTGACGGTCCAAACTCTTAAGATTCGCTTACACGACTTCACATTTGACTTGAAAGCCACAGCAATGTGGCTTTTTTAATGCCTGTAAGATTTACAGTCATCCCATGCATGTCTGCACAAAGATGATCCACACAAATTTTGTTGCCACTTCATTTTGAAAATATGAATACTGTTTTGACCGCCTCACTGTTCTCAGTTATATTTTAGACAGTCAAACAATAACAACGGATGATCGGTCTACAGGAGTAGCACATGAAGACAGTAAGCGAGTGGCTAGATGAATACAGCGAGAGCCATCAAAATAAAACCAATAAATTAATTCACTGGGTGTGCGTACCTACGATCTTTTTTTCGATTGTCGGCATCTTGGCGCATTTCAGCGCTTTACTGACAACCTTACTTCTGGTGCTCAGTTTTATTTTTTATGCACGTTTAGACTTGGTTCTTGCAGTTGCAATGGCAGCATTAATGCTGGTAATGGCATGGCTGATTTATGTTTTGCCTGTTGGAATGGGTTTTTATATCGCAATTTTTGTTTTGGCGTGGATTGGGCAGTTTTATGGTCACAAAGTTGAAGGGAAAAAGCCTTCATTCTTCAAAGACCTCCAATTCCTTCTCATTGGCCCAATTTGGTGCATGGATGCCTATTTAGGTAAAATCCTACCCTCTTGGAAAACACGTCGTAAAAACAGCATTATGAGCATTTAAACGCTATATCCTATTTTCGTTATCGGAAGAACCGTTATTGATAGGTTCTTCCTTGATGTTTTAACCATCCGCCCACGTGTTTATTTGCTGGATCATGATGCGTCCAGTGAATCACCCCACCCTTATCTGAGTATTCATATTCACCAAAAAACTCAACAGTATCACCTTTTGCAATATTGGTAATTCGTGGTGCAAGATCAATATTATGTGCAACCAATACAGTTTGCCCATTATTCAGTTTTAAAATAAATTTTTGATGACGTGAGCCTTCGTTGTCATCCGCTAACACTGCAATGACCTGCCCACTCGCACGGACTTGTAAATCGCTCTGTTTGCGCTCAAACGCACGTTCAATCAGCTGAACACCCTGAGCATCATCTTGCAGCGCATCTCGCTGTACGTCTAACTGCTCTTTTTCAGTTTGCGATGTGCGAGCAGTACTTGTAGATGGTGCATTTGATGTTTCAGACTGAAACTGCTGTAAATCTATGCCAAAAAATGCAGCAATTAGCACTACAATAATTGCGCCGATGCTTAAATTCTTTTTATTTGCCATATAACCTTCTTGTTCTGATTCCGCTCTATACGATTAAGTCAATCACCCATAACATACTGATTTAAAATAAATATTTTTTAATTCTCATCTCAATATTTATGCTTCAATTGCATATCGCTAAAATCTATATTCACAAAAAAGCCCCAAAATAAATTGGGGCTTTCCTTACAAAATATTTTACCTTAAGTAAAAATTATTTTGCAGCAGCTTGAGCAGCAGCAACTTCTTCAGCGAAGCTCATTTCTGCTTTTTTCTCAATACCTTCGCCTACTTCGAAACGAACGAATTGAGCAACAGTTGTACCAGTTGCTTTTAATACTTCAGCAACTTTCTTCTCGTTGTCAATTACGTACATTTGACGATCAAGCGCAACTTCGTTCAAGTATTTTTCAACTGAACCAGTTACCATCTTCTCTACGATGTTTGCAGGCTTACCAGATTCAACTGCTTTCGCTTCTGCAATTTCTTTCTCTTTAGCGATAAGATCAGCAGGAACTTGTTCAGCAGTAACAGCAACTGGGTTGAATGCAGCAACGTGCATTGCAATACCTTTACCAGTCGCAGCATCACCTGTGTAAGAAACAACAACACCGATTTTTAAACCGTGCTTGTACACAGCAAGGTTTTCACCTTCAACGATTTGTGCACGACGAACTTGGATGTTTTCACCAATTTTTTGAACAAGTGCAACACGTGTTTCTTCAACAGTTGCGCCATCTTCAAGTTTAAGTTCAGCAATTTTAGCAGCATCAGTTTCGTTTGCAGCAAGAGCAGCAGCAGCAACTTTCGCAGAGAAACCAGCAAAGTTTTCGTCTTTTGCAACGAAGTCAGTTTGACAGTTTACTTCTAAAAGAATCGCTTTGTTGCCTTCTTGAACGATTGTGATTGCACCGTCAGCAGCAATGTTACCTGCTTTTTTAGCAGCTTTTGCTTGACCAGATTTACGAAGGTTGTCAATCGCTAATTCGATGTCACCGCCCGCTTCTGTTAATGCTTTTTTACATTCCATCATTGCTAGACCAGTACGATCACGCAATTCTTTAACCATGCTTGCTGTAACTGCAGTCATGTTTATCTCCTAAAATCGGTAGAAAATGAATTCTTTTTTTAACAGAAACGGCCCAGAGGGTGTCTCTTGGGCCGTCTGCATACATGACGCTTACTTTGCCACCATCACATGTCGCAAAAATGACAAGCTTACGTCAAAACGCATTAAGCCTCAGAAGCAGGAGCTTCTTCGCCTTTTGCTTGAGCATTGGCTTGAGTTTGAGCGTATTCTTTACCAGCAATGATCGCATCAGCCATTGAAGAAGCGTAAAGTGTTACTGCACGGATCGCATCGTCGTTACCCGGAATAACGTAGTCTACGTTGTCTGGGTTAGAGTTTGTATCAACGATACCGATTACAGGAATACCTAAGTTTTTCGCTTCTTTAATTGCAATTGCTTCGTGATCAACGTCAATTACGAATAATGCGTCAGGTAAACCACCCATGTTTTTCACACCGCCTAAAGCGCGCTCAAGTTTTTCCATTTCACGGCTACGCTCTAAAGCTTCACGTTTAGTAAGCTTAGCAAAAGTACCGTCAGTAGACTGAACTTGAAGATCTTTTAAACGGCTGATAGATTGGCGAAGTGTTTTCCAGTTCGTCAACATACCACCTAACCAACGGTGATCTACATACGGTTGACCAGCGCGTTGAGCTTGTTCACGGATGATTGCAGAAGCAGCACGTTTTGTACCAACGAACAAAACTTTGTTCTTTTTGCTAGCCAATTGGTTTGCAAAGTTCAAAGCATCATTTAACGCAGGAACAGTGTGTTCAAGGTTGATGATGTGAATTTTGTTACGCGCACCAAAGATGTATTGACGCATCTTTGGGTTCCAGAAACGTGTTTGGTGACCAAAGTGTGCGCCAGCTTGAAGAAGGTCGCGCATGCTTACGTTGTAATCTGCCATTTTCTTTACCTTAAATGTTTGGGTTAGGCCTCCATATATCCGCATTCTCCACCCCAAAGGGCACCCAGAGTAATGTGACGATATATGTGCGGATTTTTAATTTCCCTTTTACCAAGCTCTTTGAAACATATTCATAAAAAGCATTTGATAAAATGGGCGGCTATTTATACCATAGTCACACACAAATTTCCAAAAGTTTTTAAAGATCATGAACACAACTTATCAAGCACCTCGTCGACTCATCAAAACCGCAGAAGATATTGAAAAAATGCGCGTGGCAGGACGACTGGCGGCAGAAGTTTTGGAGATGATCAAAGCACACGTTAAACCAGGCGTTACTACGCTCGAACTGGATACGATTTGCCATGACTATATTGTCAATCAACAACAAGCTATTCCTGCCTGCTTAGGTTATGGTGCTGCTCCGGGTCGTCCAGCATTCCAACACACCATTTGCACATCGGTTAACCATGTGGTTTGTCACGGTATTCCGTCAGAAAGTAAAGTGCTGAAGAAAGGCGATATTTTAAATATTGATGTCACAGTCATTAAAGATGGTTTCCACGGCGATACCAATATGATGTATATCGTGGGTGGTGAAACTTCCATTTTAGCCAATCGTTTATGCAAAGTTGCCCAAGAAGCGATGTATCGCGGTATGGCAACCGTTAAACCCGGTTCAACCATTGGTGATATTGGTCATGCGATTCAAAAATATGTTGAATCTGAACGCTTTAGTGTCGTGCGTGAATATTGCGGTCATGGTATTGGGACGACCTTCCACGATGAGCCACAAGTATTGCACTATGGTCAAGCCAACACAGGCATGATTTTAGAAGAAGGTATGACTTTTACCATTGAACCAATGGTCAATGCAGGCGTATGGCAAACCAAATTACTTGGCGATAAATGGACAGTGGTGACCAAAGACCACAAATTATCGGCACAGTTTGAACACACCATTTTGGTCACCAAAGATGGCTTGGAAGTGCTGACTGCCCGCCCCGATGAAGATTTATCACGCTTTACTGCATAACGTGTTTGCAGCCAAAATCTGTCATTGGCTAAAAATTTAACCTGTATGTCAAAAAGATCAGTTCCGACTGGTCTTTTTTATTAATTTCAACGCATACAATTTCTATAAAATCTTTTTATTTCAAACCAATAGAACTTTAAAGCCATCCAATAAAACAAGCATTTTCACGTATTCAACAGTTTTGGATTTAACAAAACACCTGCACACTTTTCCAGTTATTCACAAAAGTTTAAAAAAATATCTTGTAAAAACAACAGTTTTATTTTTCCAGTCCATTTCATAATGCCTTGCATAACAATGCCGTAAATAACAACAAGCAAAATTGGACATGGAGTTCCACAATGAAAAAAACACTATGCTGTTTGGCACTGAGTAGTTTGCCAGTCATCAGTTATGCCAACTCACCTTATTTTAGTTTAAAAGATGGTGATGGTTTTAAACGCTTTTCTGTTTCGGTAGGTGCGCTGCACGTTATGCCACAAGGCAAAGCACAACCTTTTCGGGTCAATACAGCCATTCACAACGGCTACACAGCCGATGTCGGTGAGGTTCAATCTCAAACTGTAAGAGATAATTTACGTGACGGTTTTGAGCCACCCGTACTATTAAGCGGAGCATTAAATTTACTGCCTACCGTACCTGCCAACATGAGTGGACAAGCCACAATTTCAGGTTTGGAGCAATGGGATAATCCCGGCACAGGTTTAGAAGCAGATGATGTCACCACACTGGGTATTATCAGCAACTATTTCTTTACCGATAATATTTCCTTTGAAGTCAAAGGCGGCATTCCACCTAAAGTTGATTTGCAAGGCAAAGGTAAAATTTATGCACCCTTCTCCGCAATTGCACGTCCATTAGGCGGTGCGTTGGGTGAACTAGAATTACAAAATGATATTTTCATTACCGATTTAGCAGCGCATGGCCCTGCTGCTTCTGCCCGCGCATGGACACCTGCATTTGAGTTTCAATATCACTTTGGCAAAACAGGCGTAAATAAGTTCCGCCCCTATGTTGGCGTCGGTTTGATGTATGCCTATTTCAATGAGTTAGAAATTAATCCACGTACTGAGCAGGACTTAATTGCTTCAGGTCACATGATTGCCAATATTAAAGAAGGAAAATCAGGCGCATCTTTAGAAGGCAAACCAAGTTCAGCCAACCCAAAAGTTGAGTTAGATGCCACCGATGCGTTTGCACCTGTTGCCACCTTAGGTTTTACCTATGACTTTAATGAAAAATGGTTTGCAGTTGGTTCACTATCTTATGCACACCTTAAAAATGAAACCACCATTACGGTGACCGATGCCAAACATGGTGAATTGATTCACTCTAAAGCAGATATTGAAGTGAATCCGATCATTGCATACGCTGGCTTTGGGATGCGCTTTTAATCTCTAATTTTACTTTTCCACTTTCAACTAAATTTAAGACGGCTACGGTCGTCTTATTTTTTCTTACACTATTTAATTAAAGCAATCGCTTCTATCTTGATAACTCAATTTTATCATTTGATGAATTTTATTTTATCGCGCTCTTGAGCTGAATCGATTACCATAACAAGCTGTTAGCCATACGTGGATGCCTTATGTCGAATGCTCAATTTTCCAAACCTCTAATTTATATGTTAATTGGAAGCGCCATTATTTTGGCATTATCGCTTGGGGTTCGGCATGCATTTGGTTTGTATTTGGTGCCTATGAGCCATGAATTTGGCTGGGGACATAATGTCTTTAGTTTAGCCATTGCCATGCAAAACCTAATTTGGGGTGCAGTCCAACCCATCACAGGTGCTTTTGCAGACAAATACGGTAGTAAAATTGTAGTTGCAGTTGGTGGCGCACTGTATGCACTCGGCTTATTGCTCATGGCCGTCAGCTCGACAGGCTTATTGCTAAATTTAAGTGTGGGTTTAATTTTAGGTTTGGCACTTTCTGCAACCTCTTTCCCTGTGCTACTTTCTGCAGTAGGTCGCGCTGCTCCTCCAGAAAAGCGTAGCCTTGCAATGGGTATTGCCAGTGCTGCAGGCTCGTTTGGGCAATTTATCATGTTGCCATCGACCTTATTGTTATTACAAAGTGTAGGTTGGTCGGGCGCATTAATTGTCAGTGCGATTTTAATTGTCTTGATTGTTCCTTTGGCATGGATGCTCAAAGCACCCATGTATCAAAACCCTAATGCAAGTTCAGTCAGCCAACCCGCTTTAGGCTTTAAACAAGTTTTGGTGATTGCCAAAAACCATAAACCCTTTTGGTTTTTAGCTTTGGGCTTTTTTGTCTGTGGTTTTCAAGTGGTGTTTATCGGGATTCACTTACCTAGCTACTTAATCGATCATGGCTTTAATGCAACCACAGGCACAGTTTTTCTAGCACTCGTGGGTTTATTTAATATTGTAGGCACCTATACGGCGGGTTGGTTAGGCGGTCGCTATTCCAAACCGCATTTGCTAATGTGGCTTTACGGACTACGCGGCATTGCCATTATCGCCTTTTTAATCCTGCCTTTAAGCATCTGGACAATTTATGCATTCGGGATCATTATGGGTTTATTGTGGTTATCTACAGTGCCTTTGACCAATGGTATTGTGGCAAATATGTTTGGGATTAAGTACCTGACCATGCTCAGCGGCATTGTGTTTTTCACACACCAAGTCGGCTCATTTTTTGGTGGATGGCTTGGCGGTTTAAATCACGATCTGACAGGTAACTATAATGCAATCTGGATTGTTTCTATTGCTTTAAGTGCGTTTGCGGTCTTGGTCCATTTTTGGGTAGATGAGGAGCACGTCATTCATGATTAATTCTTTATTGAATTTTAAAGTATTGCTCACACTCGCAATCACTGCCCTTTTTGGCTTGTCGATTTTTTTATGGATGCAAACGCCACAACTGTTTGAATATTTTAATCAGGCGTTTTGTGCGCATTAAAACGCGATTTCTAAAATATTAAGTCGATTTTGCTACTCAAAACTCCGCTTTAGACATGGAGCGTCTTATGCAGATTCAATTGCATCGTGGAAGATTGATTGACCATATTCATCTTGTGGTGAATGACCTTGAGGCAAGTCGGGCATTTTATACTGCCATATTAGCGGTGCTAGATATTCCAGTTATCGGGACTACCAATGATCACTTTTGGGCAGATGAACTCTTTATCTCGTCAGTAGAAAGCCCTGCCGCACAAGGTACACTCACTGGGCGTCATCATCTCGCCTTTCAAGCTAAAAATCGTCAAATGGTCAATGCTTTCTATCTTGCAGCATTGGCGCATGGTGGTAGATGCAATGGCAAACCTGATGAACGTGCTTATCATCCTGGTTATTATGCAGCTTATGTGCTTGATCCTGATGGTAACAATATTGAAGCTGTTTTTCATGGCGAAGCACAACGCAGTGCAGCATCGGTCATGATTGATATTTAATACTCTATGTTCCACAAATCAACTTTCCCTCAATGCATAAATTTTCCTACAGCAAGGCAATAAAAAACACCCCACAAGAATGATCTTATGAGGTGTTCTAAATTTTCTATTTTGCAGTCAGCAGAATCTGCTTAAAACAAACGATTCATCCCATTCAAGGTCGCCACACGATACGCTTCCGCCATGGTTGGGTAGTTGAATGTGGTTTCCACAAAATACTTAATGGTATTGTTCGGGCTGTTCATCACCGCCTGACCAATGTGGATAATCTCTGCCGCATTATTACCAAAGCAATGCACACCCAATACTTCTAAAGTGTCACGGTGGAATAAAATCTTCAATTCACCCACTGTATCACCCGTAATTTGCGCACGCGCTAAATGACGGAAAGATGCCTGACCAACTTCATAAGGAATTTTTTCTTCCGTCAATTCCTGCTCAGTTTTACCAATCGAAGAAATTTCTGGAATGGTGTAAATACCTGTTGGAATATCGGTCACAGGCGCAACATTTTCTTCGCCACTCATATTTGCACCCGCGCAACGACCTTGGTCATAGGCAGCTGATGCTAACGAAGGCCAACCAATTACATCGCCCGCAGCATAAATATTCTCTACTTCGGTTTGATATTGATCATTGACTGTTAACTGACCACGGCTGTTTGGCTTAAGTTCGACATTTTCAAGACCTAAACCATCGGTATTACCCGAACGACCGTTACACCACAAAATCGCATCAGCTTTGATTTTCTTGCCACTTTGCAAATATAAAACCACGTGATCATCAAAAGTTTCTAAATGATCAATTTGCTCATTGTGGCGAATCAGCACCCCTTGCGCACGCAAGTGATATGACAAGGCATCTGAAATTTCATCATCCAAATAGCTGAGCAATTTGTGCTGAGTATTAATCAAATCAACTTTATGATCTAAACCAATGAAGATGGATGCATATTCACAACCAATCACACCCGCGCCATAAATAATAATTTTTTGAATCGAGAAATCCAAATCCAAAATTTTGTCTGAATCAAATACACGTGGATGGTTGAAATCCAACATTTCTGGACGATATGGACGGCTACCTGTCGCAATCACAATTTGCTGACACATAATGGTTTCTTTAATGCCATCTGCACCAAATACCAAGACCGTATTTTTATCTTGGATATAAGCACGACCATGATAAATCGCAATTTCATTACGGTCATAAAAGCGAGAGTGCGTTTCAACTTGCTGCTGAATAACTTTATGCGCACTTTGCAACACTTGCTTCATGGTGAACTGACGCCAATCACCCATTTTTTTAAACATTGGGTCACGGCGATAACGGATAATATTCGACACTGTCTGACGCAATGCTTTACTTGGAATGGTACCCACATGGGTACAGTTACCGCCAAGCTGCTCACGAACATCTACAATCGCAACACGCTTACCAGATTTGGCAAGTTTCATTGCCGCGCCTTCACCCGCAGGGCCTGAACCGAGAACAACCGCATCGTACTTCACGAAAGTTCCACTAACGACCTCTTTTTTACGTGGCATTCAACGCTCCTTTTCTTTAAATCTGTCTTTTCAATGGGCTATATTATGACGTAAATCTTTTGAATTTTCTGTATTTACTGTGCATATATTACGTGATAACCACATTTTTTATATGAATATCGTTTTTACCCAATTTAAGCACAATTTCGTTATAATAACCGTCTTATGATGAAGTTAAGGTGACATTTTACTTTTGCACTTAGATTCGGTTTAATCAGACTCTATTTCACGTAAAATCTAGCCTACACTAAATCTCTCCCCTTTCAAAAACAGTGGAAAAGTTGAATATGTCTGCAAACCGTAAACCAGAACAGGGTGTCAAACTTCGTGGTGCTGAAAAAGTCGCACGTATTCCTGTAAAAGTTGTTCCTACGGTTGAAACGCCTCGTAAACCTGACTGGATTCGGGTCAAAATGACGGCACCAGAAGAAGTTCAACGTATTAAAACCACTTTGCGTCAGCAAAAATTGCACACCGTTTGTGAAGAAGCCGCTTGTCCAAACCTTCCAGAATGCTTTGGTGGTGGTACAGCAACCTTTATGATCATGGGTGATATTTGTACCCGTCGCTGCCCGTTCTGTGATGTTGCGCATGGTCGTCCAAATGCACTAGATCCTGAAGAACCTCGTCACATGGCAGAAACCATTGCCAACTTAGGCTTAAAATATGCCGTGATCACCTCTGTAGACCGTGATGACTTGTTAGATGGTGGTGCACAACATTTTGTCGATTGTATTAAAGAAGCCCGCTCTTTAAGCCCAAATACGTTGTTAGAAATTTTGGTGCCAGACTTCCGTGGTCGTATGGATATTGCACTACGCATTATGACCGAATGTCCGCCAGATGTTTTTAACCACAACATTGAAACTGTGCCACGCTTATATAAAGCCATGCGTCCGGGTTCAGACTATCAGCACTCTTTGAACTTGCTGAAAATGTTTAAAGAATATTGCCCAGATATTCCAACCAAATGCGGTTTGATGGTAGGTATTGGAGAATCTGAAGAAGAAGTTATTGCACTGTTAGATGATCTTAAAGCGCACGATGTAGATTATGTGACCATTGGTCAATATTTACAGCCATCTAAAGAACATGCGCCAATTGACCGCTTTGTAACACCTGAAGAATTTGAGCGTTATACAGCGCATGGTCAAAAGTTAGGTTTTAAAAATATTTGGGCTGCGCCAATGGTACGTTCAAGTTATTTTGCAGACCGTCAATATTATGGTGAACCTGTACCAACAGTACGTCGTAAAGCCGACCCTGCTAAAAAAATTAGCGTGCAAACCATTGAAGCTTAACACTCGCTTATTTCAAAATTTGCGATAAAGCTAAAACAGCCCCGACTTTATGTTCGGGGTTTTTTATACCTTGTGGATATATTAAAAATAGATAGATGTGAATATTTTTTGATGGTCTACGACCAAGTGCGCATGGTGTCATCGCCATAAATTGTTAATCTATGCACTTAATCTATACACCGAGCTCAAACAATAAAACAGGGATAGTAAAATGTCACAACAAGACTATGACAATGGCTTAAAAGTTCGCACTGAAGTCATGGGCGAAAGCTTTGTAAAACGCGCACAGGACAACACTGTACCATTTACCCAACCTTTGCAGGACTGGATTAATGAACATGCATGGGGTTCAACTTGGCAACGTGAAGGTGTGTTACCACGCAAATATCGTTCCTTAATTACTATCGCCTTTTTAACTGCTTTAAAAAGCCCGACAGAGCTTAAAGGACATATTCGTGGTGCGCTAAATAACGGGGCAAGTGTCGAAGAAATTCAGGAAGTCTTGTTACACAGCTTGCCTTATTGTGGCGCACCTGCAACTCAGGAAGCTTTTCGCGCAGCGTTGGAAGTTTTGGCAGAACATACTGCAAATACTTAAACGCAATCTAAATCAAAAAATATAAACGCTCGACATTTCACTAAAACTATTTGGTGAAATGTCGGTAGAGTTGAGTTTTAAATCCAATACACATTAAAGCTATAAAAGAACTCATTTAACTCAAAGCGCACCTGATAACCCAAATCAGTCAGCTGTGCCGATAAATTTCGAATATCTTCTAAAGGTAAATGTTTTGGCAGCACAGTAAAAACTGCGGTATTGCCCTGCTTGGCATTCTCTTCGATTAAAGACGCCAAACGCTGCTTATATAATTCAATATCTAGCTTGGCATGATCTGAATAAACTTTTGCTTGTTCAGCAGTTAAAAAATTTGCCATCTTATTGTTCTCATTATGACCATGTTTAACATTCAGCATATTGAAACTTGACGATATGGCTCAAGTGATTTTTTGTTATTGTCTGCATAAACGCATGATCAATTAACCCTAATTTTTTAAAAAAAATCACACCGAAGATGGCTTTTTCGCAGCAGACCTTTTAGGCTATCGCACAATCTTATGTTGTAATTTTGCTGGATGACATTATGTCAGAATCTGTTTCAATCTCCCCTGCGCTAATGAACCGCGCTATTGCAGGACAAGCCGATGCCCAATTTGAAGTGGCGGTGCTGTATATGCAAAGCGATTTTAATGAAGATATTGAACTTGCCGAACAATGGGCGCTCAAAGCTGCCGCAAACGGACATATCGAAGCCATGTATTGGCTTGGTGAAGGCTATACCGTATATGCCAAAGATGTTCTAGAAGATGACCCTGAAGATGCCAAACAACATTTTGAAGATGCTTTTGTCTGGCTCAAAAAAGCCAGTGATGCACAACACCCTGCCGCTATTTTAGAGTTGGCAGGCTACTACCGTCGTGGTGATGTGGTTGAACAAGATGTCGCTCGCTCTGTGGCATTGGTACAGCAAGCAGCAGAATTGGGCGAAGTACAAGCCATGCGTGACCTTGCTTTTATTTATGCAAATGCTTTGGGTGTAGATGCTGACGAAAATAAAGCTGAATATTGGACACAAAAAGCCGATGCAGCGGAGTAATTTATTTGTCTAGCCAATCAATTGATGGGCTAGACAATTTTTGCATGACTCGAATCGTCATTGAATAAAGCTTAGACTTTGAATAACACTTAGACTTCGACCACAATTACTTGTCTGCAAATGCCCTCTTGCTGACGCTGTTGTTCAAACACAGCCGCAGGCATCGGCTCAAAACTGTCAAAGAAACAAATTTCAGCATCATCAATAGAATATAGCAATGAGTGATTGCCCACGCCTTCTAAAGTGTCGTAGTAGACAATTACAAATTTATTTTCATCAAATGCGTGCTGAATTTGCTGATAGCCGATTGCCGCCAATACAGGCAATTTAAGCTGTTCAGCTTCGTCATAACTCAACTTTTCTGCATCTTGTAAATCAGGGTCAGGGTCAGTATAAAACTGCACATTAAAGCCAAACTTTTTCAGTCCAACAGCCAAGCCAATTGTGGTTGTGCCCTGCTCTGGCGTATAACCACACACTTCAATCAATTGTTGAATATCGGCATCAATTCCTAAGTGTCGTAGCAACATCCACACTGCGTAAATCCCGCCGTTGGCTTCTAAATTTGCCAACTCTTGAGGAAGCTCTAAAGCCATCATTCAATCTCAAACATATGTTTGTGGTGATAATAAACAAAACATGATTGGAACTGAATCAATTTCCAAGTACAATATTGCGCTAGTCGAGGGGTGCTGCGACGTTTTACAGGCACAAAATGTAAAATCGCCAGGCTCGACCAGCATAGCAATGCGTTTGCTATGCAAGAAACGGCATCCGCGAACTGAATGATCAATTGTTTTTTATAAGGAGATCGTGATGAACGCGGTTAATGCTTCATTTACAGATTATAAAGTTGCCGATATCACACTAGCTGATTTTGGTCGTAAAGAAATCAAACTTGCAGAAGCAGAAATGCCAGCCCTTATGGGTTTGCGTAAGCGCTACTCAGCTGCAAAACCTCTTGCAGGCGCGAAAATTCTCGGCTGTATCCACATGACCATTCAAACTGCTGTTTTAATTGAAACACTAGTTGAATTGGGCGCAGAAGTTCGTTGGACTTCTTGTAACATCTTCTCTACTCAAGACCACGCTGCTGCAGCAATAGCTGCTTCAGGTGTACCTGTTTTTGCTTGGAAAGGCGAAACTGAAGAAGAATATGTATGGTGTCTTGAACAACAAATTAATGTAAATGGCACACCGTGGGATGCCAACATGATTTTGGACGATGGCGGTGACTTAACTGCACTTGTTCACGAGAAATATCCTGCATTATTAGAGCGCATTCACGGCATTACTGAAGAAACTACCACAGGCGTACAACGTCTAATTGAAATGTGGAAAGATGGTTCATTAAAAGTGCCTGCAATTAACGTCAACGACTCTGTGACTAAATCTAAAAACGACAATAAATACGGTTGCCGTCACTCACTCAACGATGCAATTAAACGTGGTACAGACATGCTATTGTCTGGCCGTCGTGCATTGGTTATTGGTTATGGTGATGTAGGTAAAGGTTCTGCACAATCTTTACGTCAAGAAGGCATGATTGTTCGTGTTTCTGAAATTGACCCAATTTGTGCAATGCAAGCATGTATGGATGGTTACGAAGTTGTATCTCCGTACAAGAATGGCGTACAAACAGGCAATAAAGCAGACGTCAACCTAGAGCTTTTAGAAAATACTGACTTGATTGTGACTACAACAGGTAACTATCACGTGTGTGACGCAGCAATGCTAGATACACTTAAAGCAGGCGCTGTTGTATGCAACATTGGTCACTTCGATACTGAAATCGACACCAACTACTTACGTGGTTATAAGTGGGTTGAAGTGAAGCCACAAGTACACCAAGTGTATCGTTCAGAAAACGAAAACGATTATTTAATCTTGCTTTCTGAAGGTCGTTTAGTGAACTTGGGTAACGCAACAGGTCACCCATCACGTATTATGGATGGTTCATTTGCTAACCAAGTATTGGCACAAATGCACTTATTTGCAGAGAAATTTGCCGATCTTCCTGCCGATCAAAAACAAGCGGCAATTCGTGTTGAAATCTTACCGAAAAAACTAGACGAAGAAGTTGCTGCTGCAATGGTTGCTGGTTTTGGTGGTGTATTAACACAATTGACTCAAGTACAAGCGGACTACTTAGGTGTAGCTGTTGAAGGTCCGTTTAAATCGGATGCTTATAAATACTAAGTTTTTAATCCTTCTCCCTAACCCTCTCTCATAGGGAGAGGGAATGATTCATTGTTTAATGAATGTATTCGAGGGTAAGTCCTCTCCTGAGCAAGTTTAAAGCACTGCTTTTAAACCCAGCGCAAGAGAGGATTTAGGAGAGGTGAAAAAATATAAATAAGTATTTATAACAAGGATTTAATCATGACCAAACAAGTTCCTATTTCATTTGAATTTTTCCCATCTAAAACCGATGTAGGTGCAGAAAAACTCAAAGTTGTGCATCAAGAATTACAACTTTTAAATCCAGAGTTTTTTTCTATCACTTATGGTGCAGGTGGTTCTACTCGTGAACGTACTTTATCGACCATTAGCGACTTCAATGGCAAAGGCACACCTGTAGCGCCGCACCTGTCTTGTATTGGTGATGACAAAGCGCGTATTGCTGAATTGCTTGATATTTATAAAGCACAAGACATTGACCGCATTGTGGCTTTGCGTGGTGATTTACCTTCAGGTCAAGTTGGTTTAGGCGAATTGCCGTATGCGTCTGACTTGGTGCGTTTTATTCGTGAACATTCAGGTGATCATTTTCACATTGAAGTTGCGGCTTATCCTGAAATGCATCCACAAGCAGACCACTTTGATCAAGACATTAAAAACTTTGTCACCAAAGTAAATGCTGGTGCCAATGCTGCCATCACCCAGTTCTTTTTTAATCCAGATGCGTACTTTTACTTTGTAGAACGTATTCAAAAGCAAGGTGTGAATATTCCTGTTGCGCCTGGCATTATGCCGATTACCAATGCCAGCAATTTAATTCGCTTTGCAGATGGTACAGGTGCAGAAATTCCACGCTGGATTCGTAAGCAATTAGCAACCTATGGTGATGACACAGCTTCAATCAAAGCCTTTGGTCATGAAGTGATTATTAAACTGTGCGAACGCCTGATTGCAGGTGGTGCACCAAGTTTGCATTTTTACACCATGAACAACACCGAACCGACTCGTCAATTAGTGACAGATCTTGGTTTGGCTTAAGCTGTATTTTTCATATTTATTGACTTGAACGAGTAATCCCTATGCCCCGTTTTTATATTGAGGCTGAATTAGTAGTAGATACGCAAGTTGAACTGACTGAAACAGTATTTCATCACTGGGTGAAAGTACTACGCGCACAAGTCGGTGAAACCGCCACCTTGTTCAATGGGCAAGGTGGTGAATATGAAGTGGAACTGGTTGAAGTTACCAAAAAAACAGCGCAAGTGCAGATTAAAAGTTTTAATCCAGACAATCGCATCCCAAGCTTTAGCGCCTTATTAGGACAAGTAATGAGCAAAGGCGATCGTATGGATTATGCGATTCAAAAAGCGGTAGAGCTTGGCGTGACTAACATTCAGTTGCTCACCTCTGAACGCTGTGAAATGCGCTTAAAATATGACCGCGATCAAAAAAAATTAGATCATTGGCAAGGTATTGCCATTGCAGCCTGTGAACAATGTGGCATGAATATCGTACCGAAAATTTTAGCCCCACTACGTTTAGAGGACTGGCTGAATAGTGACCTTCCTACCACCAAATTAGTGTTAGCACCGAATAAAGATCAAGTAGATGTGCTAAACAATGTCAGTAAAGATTTGGCTTTATTAATTGGGCCTGAAGGTGGTTTAAGCGAAACAGAAATTAGCGCTGCCAATGCGGTTGGCTTTCAAAACTGGTGTATTGGTACTCGGGTATTACGCACTGAAACCGCACCTGTGGTTGCTTTAGCTCTCTTAAATTATCGCTTGGCTGAGTAATTTATCCGTTTTTACAGAAATCGATTGCCAATAACATTGCAATTTATAAAGTACAGGATTAATCTCGAACAATATATTAAAAAATTTGCATAAAATTTAAACACAAAACAGCAATATTTTATGCATGAAAGTGATGTTATTTAAAAATATAAATGATGGAATCATTTAACTAGATTTTGGGGAAGTATGTCAGACGCTCAAGATGAATTGTTGCAGCAATACTTAGATGCTGCGCAAATCACCAATACCATTCGGCTTATTCGATTCTTTTTGGTCAGCATCCTGATTGTTTGCCTGTATGTGTTTTTTATTTATCAAATTTCTTTCTCACATTCATCACCTTACTTCAATATCTGGTTTATTCTCACTGAACTGACCATTGGTTCGTGTTTACTGCTCACAGCAATTCACTTTAAAGTGGGACAATATCAACTCCAACAAGCACATCGTTGGTTAAAATTGGTGTGTTTCTTGATCGGAACAGCAATCGCGGTTGGGGTAAGTTTACTGTATTACTTTTTACCTCAGCAAAACCCTGAACTGAGCAACTATGAAGCGATTATTTTAGCGGCCTTATTAATTATTGTGAGTCAAACCTTTGCCCTCACCTTTTTAACGCAGCGCTTGAGTTATTTTTGCTGGGTATTCATTCCAGTGATCACACCCTATATTGCCGCACAGTTTTTAGTTCACTCCGAAACTTCCGCTTTCTTTTTTCTCGCGACAAATTTTGCCTTAATTACCTTACTGATTTGTGCCAATACTTCAATGCACATGCATCGTCGTTTATCGAGCGTCTATTTTAAAAACGACCAATTAAAAAAAGCCGCAGAGCAACAAGTTGACTGGACAGATCAACTCCGCCAACAATTGCAAGTGGAAATGAACAAATCTAAAGATATTGAATTACAACTGCAATTTAACAATCAAATGCTGGAACAAAAAATTAGAGAACGTACCTTTGACTTAGAACAAACCCATCTAGACTTAATTAAACAACAACATAGTTTAATTTTGGCACATGAAGCCGCAGGTATTAAAGCGTGGGACTGGAATATCCGAGAAAGAAGGATTGTCTTTGGCACTGGCTCACAGCAAACTCGTTTAAAAAATTCCAAAAAGCATCGGAATAAATTACAGCAATTAATTCACCGTGATGATATTGCACACCTTCATCAAACCATGAAAGAGCATTTACGTGGTCAGACAGAACGCTATCAAGCCACATATCGCATACAACATAATTCAGGTCAATGGTATTGGGTGCATGATATTGGGCGAGTAATTGAGCGTGATCCTGTCACCAATAAACCTTTACGCATGGTCGGGGTTCGCCGTGACATTCACCAAGAACGGATTGCACAAGAACGCTTAAAACTCACTGCTAGCGTACTTGAACAAGCGGCTGAAGGTATTTTTATTTTAGATGAAAACCTGCGCTATATTGAAAGCAATCCATTCTATGCACAAATGAGTGGATTTCAACGTGGCCATATTATAGGTAAATATCTGTTTGATTTAGTCAAATCCAACAAAGCAAATCCACGCATGACACAAGAGGAAATTGTTCAACAATTACTCAGCAAGGGTGAATATCATACTGAAAGGAATATAAAATTCCGCTCAGGAAAAGAATTAGAAGTTCGTATGCATATCAATGCAGTCAAAGATGAGCAAAACCGTATTATTAATTATATTGGAATTGTGTCTGATTTAACCGAACATAAACTACAAGAACAGCGTTTATCCTATTTAGAAAATTATGATGCGCTGACCGATCTCCCCAATCGTTTTTATTATAATTATCAACTACATCAATATCTTATTTCACAGCAAGATTCATTGCAGCAATTGGCGGTCATTCGACTCAATATTGACCGTTTCAGACCTTTAAACGAATATTTAAGCAATAATGGTGGCGATGAATTACTCCGCCAAGTGGCGCAGCGTTTACGTATCACCAATGCCGAAGCGCTGTTTGTTGCACACTTAAATGGCGATGATTTTGCAATTGTTTATGAAATTTCTCATATTCGCCCTTCAATCGAAGAGCACTGTGAACGTATCACCAAAGCCTTTAATTTGCCGTTTAATGTACAGGGACAAGAACATATTATTACCCTATCGATGGGGGTTTCCCTCTATCCTGAACATGGACGCCAGTTGGATTATCTAAATAATTGTGCTGAACAAGCCTTGTCTGAGGCTAAGCGTTTAGGTGGCAATACCATTAAATATTACACTTTAGACAACACCAAACTGCTAGAGCAAGATGTGCATTTAGAGCGTGACTTACGCCAAGCCATTAAAAATGATGAATTAATTGTATATTATCAACCTAAAATTGATTTCCATAATTATCAGGTGATCGGGTTTGAAGCATTGGTGCGCTGGCAGCATCCAACCAAAGGCATTATTCCACCCAACCTATTTATTCCTATTGCAGAACAAACCAGTTTAATTTCCGATATTGGTCGGGTTGTAATTCAACAAACTGCCAAGCAAATTCGTGAATGGAATCTGTTAGGTTTTGATCATATCCAAGTATCGGTTAATGTAGTTGCACAACAACTGCAACGTGGTCAATTGCTGCAAGATTTAGATGATGCGATTAATACCTATCAAATTTCAGGTGCAAGCTTAGAATTAGAAATTACCGAATCCTCTTTAGTGGAAAACTCCACAACCGTGAAGTCTTTATTAGATGAAATTAAACAACGTGATATTCATATCGCCTTAGATGATTTTGGTACAGGCTATTCTTCACTTTCTTACTTAACAGACTTCCCAATTGACAGTTTAAAAATAGACCGTAGCTTTGTTTCTAAAATTGGAAATACCAAACAAGAAGCCATTGTTAGTGCCATGATTGCTATGGGCAAAGCCATGGGCATGAGTGTGGTGGCTGAAGGGATTGAAACTGAGCAACAACTGCAATATTTGCAGAATTTAAATTGTGATATTGCGCAGGGGTATTTATTCTCTAGGCCTTTGCCTGAAAGTGAAGCGACCCAATTTCTAAAAGCCAATTTAGTATCGCGCGCTTATCGCTCCTTAATCTGAAACTAGACCCAAAAGCTCTAAGTTTGTTCTAAAAATAAACAGTGACGTCTGTGCTAAGGGGGCAAGTAATGGTATATTCGATAAGATTCATAAAAAAACCACCAGCATCGCTGGCCAACTTGTCACACACGAGATTCAGATGGACGATCAATCATTAAAACAGCAGGCACTTTACTATCACGAATTTCCAACACCAGGAAAAATCAGCGTTACTCCAAGTAAGCAGCTGGTCAACCAACGTGACTTAGCGCTCGCTTACTCACCAGGTGTCGCAGCACCATGTTTAGAGATTGAACGTGATCCTTCAACAGCTGCACTTTATACCGCTCGCGGTAACTTGGTTGCTGTCGTTAGTAACGGTACAGCAGTATTAGGTTTAGGTAATATCGGTCCTTTGGCGTCTAAACCTGTGATGGAGGGTAAAGGCGTACTCTTTAAAAAGTTTGCTGGTGTCGATGTATTTGACATCGAAATTGCTGAAAATGATCCAGACAAAATTGTAGATATTGTTGCAGCATTAGAACCAACTTTTGGTGGTATCAACCTTGAAGACATCAAGGCGCCAGAATGTTTCTACATTGAGCAAAAACTTCGTGAACGCATGAATATTCCTGTGTTCCACGATGACCAACACGGTACGTCAATCATTGTAGGTTCTGCCCTACTCAATGCCTTGTTACTTAACGGCAAGAAAATTGAAGAAATCAAAATCGTTGCTTCAGGTGCAGGTGCAGCCGCACTGTCTTGTTTAGACCTGTTATGTGCATTGGGCGCGAAAAAAGAAAATATCATTGTTGCAGATTCGCGTGGTCTAATCACCACCAAACGTGAAGGTTTGGATGACTCGAAAAAACGCTATATGCAAGACATTGAAGGAACGCAACTTGCTGATGTAATTAGCGGTGCGGATATGTTCCTTGGTCTTTCTGCAGCGGGTATCTTGACCAAAGCTATGGTCAAAGAAATGGCTGAAAATCCAATTATCTTTGCTTTGGCTAACCCAGACCCAGAAATCTTGCCTGAACATGCGCATGAAGTACGTCCAGATGTGATTATGGCGACTGGTCGTTCGGACTACCCGAACCAAGTTAACAACGCACTTTGCTTCCCGTATATTTTCCGTGGTGCATTAGACGTTGGCGCAACTACCATCAACGAAGAAATGAAAATTGCTTGTGTACACGCAATTGCACGCATGGCACACATTGAAGCAGATGCTGCGACTTATGGTGAAAAATCTGCATCATTCGGTCGTGACTATTTAATTCCACGTCCACTTGATCAGCGTTTAATTCTTGAAATTGCACCTGCAGTTGCTCAGGCAGCAATGGATTCAGGTGTAGCAAGTCGTCCAATTCAAGACTTCTCTGCATACCGTCAGCGTTTGTCTGAGTTTGTATATAACTCGGCATTTATGATGAAGCCTATTTTTGCTCAAGCAAAAACTGACCCTAAGCGTATTGCTTATGCAGAAGGTGAAGACTTACGCGTACTTCGTGCAGTACAAATTGCAGTGGATGAAGGCTTGGCTAAACCAATCCTTGTAGGTCGTACCTCAGTGATTGAAGCGAACATCAAAAAGTTAGGTTTACGTCTTGAACATGGCGTGAATATGGAAATAGTAGACCAGGAAAGCAACCCTAACTACGAAAAATTTGCAGATGATTACTACACCATCATGCAGCGTAAAGGCGTTACACCTGAATACGCGCAGCGTGAAGCACGTCGTCGCTCTACCCTCATTGCAGCAATGTTAGTGAAACATGGTTTAGCCGATGGTATGTTATGTGGTACTTATTCTAGCTACGATATTCACCTTGATTTCGTGAAAAATGTGATTGGTCTAAAAGAAGGTCGCACTAACTTCTTTACCCTTAACGCATTGATGCTTGAAGATCGCAACTTGTTCATTGCCGACACTTATGTCAACACTAACCCAACTGCTGAACAGTTGGCTGAAATGACACTTTTAGCGGCTGAAGAAGTACGCCGTTTTGGTATGACACCACGCGTTGCTCTACTTTCTCACTCAAGTTTTGGTTCTGACCAACAAGACTCTAGCGCACAAAAAATGCGTAAAGTCTTTGAAATCTTGAGTGAGATTGCACCTGAGCTTGAAGTTGAAGGTGAAATGCACGGTGATGCAGCATTAGACGAAAATATTCGTCAATTTGCTTTCCCGAACTCACGCTTCAAAGGTTCTGCAAACTTGTTGATTATGCCGAACTTAGATGCTGCCAATATTTCATTTAACTTGTTGAAATCGACTTCAGGTAACAATGTTACGATTGGCCCTATCTTGTTAGGTGCAGCAAAACCTGTACATATTTTGACTCCGACTGCAACGACACGTCGTGTTGTGAATATGACTGCACTCACTGTTGCTGAAATTCAACAAACAGCACAAGTTAAAGCATAAACCTATATTTCTGAGTGACTGACTCAGAATTATAGACTTGAGAAAACCTCTATTCTGTAGCATGATTGCTTGAAGAATAGAGGTTTTTTCATGCAAGTTTATTTAGTAGGCGGTGCAGTTCGAGATCACTTACTCGGGCATCCCTATCACGAAAAAGATTATGTTGTGGTTGGCGCAACGCCCGAACAACTTTTGGCTCAAGGTTTTCAACCTGTGGGCAAAGATTTCCCTGTTTTTCTTCATCCTGAAACCAAAGATGAATATGCACTTGCTCGTACAGAGCGCAAATCTGGACATGGTTATCACGGTTTTGAATTTCATACCGACCCAAGCGTGACTCTAGAAGAAGATTTAATCCGCCGTGACTTAACCATTAACGCCATGGCAATGGATAGCGATGGCAATGTTTATGACCCTTACGGTGGACAGCAAGATTTGTGCAATAAAGTGCTGCGCCATGTATCCAATGCATTTGTAGAAGACCCGTTACGAGTACTGCGCATTGCCCGTTTTGCGGCACGTTATTATGCTTTAGGCTTTGTGGTTGCCCCTGAAACCTTGTTATTAATGCAAGAATTGGCAGAATCTGGTGAGTTACACGCGCTGACACCTGAACGCGTGTGGAAAGAAACTTCACGCGCCTTAATGGAAGCACGTGCCGATGTTTATTTTGAAACGTTGCGTGCCTGTGGTGCTTTAAAAGTTTTATTTCCTGAATTAGATGCTTTATTCGGTATTCCACAGCGTCCTGAATATCACCCTGAAATTGACAGTGGTGTGCACACCATGATGTCACTACAACAAGCCTGTCGTGCCAATTACTCACTCGATGTACGCTTTGCAGTGTTATTGCATGATTTAGGCAAGGCCTTGACCCCTGCCGATGAATTACCACGGCACATTATGCATGAAGAACGTGGGATTCGACCTGTAACGGAAGTGTGTGAACGCCTGCGCGTACCGACCAATACCAAACAACTTGCACTTGCTGTATGTAAAGAGCATTTAAAATGCCACCAAGCATTGAGCTTAAAGCCTGGCACGTTATGGCGCTTATTACAGCGTTTGGATGTCTTGCGTCGTCCTGAGCGTGTAGAAGCCTTTGTACAAGCCTGTGAATGTGACTCTCGTGGGCGTTTAGGTTTGGAAGATCGTGACTATCCGCAAGCGAGCTATATTTTGGAAGCGATTCAAGTGGTACGCAGCATTAAGGCGCAAGACTTACCTGCCGATGTCCAAGGCCCCGATATTGGTGAAATGCTGATTGAACGACGCATTAAAGCGATTGAGCAATTAAAGGCACGTCACTTGGCTGCTACTGCTTAGGCTATTTAAGTCTATAGAACGTCATTACATGCGTTCTTTGATCTATCATTCTTAACCTATTTAAGTCAGCCTAAATTTCTGATCGAAAAGCCGTAATCTTCTAAAATATAGAAGCTACGGCTTTTTAGCGTAAGCGTCCGCTGAACACACCTTCTGAATTCATCCTATAAGCCTTAATTTAGTCCCCACTTAGAAACAAGTGGGGACTTAAATTTATGACTACAAATAATCAGACATCCATCGCATCTCTTGCGAA